>JBFLXL010000002.1 GCA_040757205.1 Bacillota bacterium | reverse complement strand
GCAAGGACCCGCTCCATGATGTCCAGTCTCCTGGCTTCCTTGGGTTTCAAGAAAACGTCTCCCTTCTTCATGAGTGACATTTTCTCAGACCGCTTACGGGGTGACAATATCACAGGCCAACAACAAATTTTTTTACTAGCAAGTTGCTTTTTACCGTTAACTGGGGTATACTGATACTGCCTCTAAAGGTTTCAACCTTGTGGTGGATCACCGGAAAGCTATCTTCCCCGGGGGAGCTCTTCAGGTGGACCCAGGTGGACTTTGGAGAGACTCATTAATCTAAGGGGAGATACTTTTCGTGTTCCAGGACAAGACACTGCAGTGCAGAGACTGTGGGGCCGACTTCGTGTTCACCGCCGGTGAGCAGGAGTTCTACGCCGACAAGGGTTTCGAGAATCTGCCGGCCCGGTGCCCGGAGTGCCGTTCCGCCAGAAGGCAGAACCGCAGAGGTTTCGGCGGCGGGCAGCCCCGGCAAATGTACCCGGCGGTCTGTGCGGGCTGCGGGGTGGAAACCGAGGTTCCTTTCGAGCCGACCGGTGTGAAGCCCGTTTACTGCAGGGATTGCTTCCAGGCCAACCGTTCCTACGGCGGCCGGTAGGCATTGCCCGGCAAACAAAGACATCTTGATTTGACTCAACTGACCGGCACCAATGGTGCCGGTCCTTGTTTTCAAGCCCCCGCCCAGAAATTTATCCGCCGGGCCCCGGCCGGTCGGCCGCCCTATTTCGGCGGGAGCCGCTTCAGGCCGTCTTTCCACATGATGACGGCGTCCTCGTCGTTGTCCTGGTAGTACTTGGGACGGATGCCGCGCTCCTCGAATCCGAGATCCTTGTACAGGTGGCGGGCGGGCCGGTTCGAGGGACGCACCTCCAGGGTCATCCGGTTCGCCCCCCGGAGCACGGCCCGGCGCATCAACTCCAGCATCAGGCCCCGGCCGACGCCGCGGTCCCGGTAAGCGGGGTGTACGGCGACGTTGGTGATGTGGGCGTCATCGAGCACCATCCACATGCCCCCGTAACCCACCACTTTATGATTCACCACGGCTACTATGTATTCGGCCAGTTCATTGTAAAGGATCTCAAACTCAAAGGTCTGCCGGGGCCAGGGAGTGGGAAAGGAATGCTTCTCGATGACCAGAACCTGGTCCAGGTGCTGCAAGGCAAGGTTGTCAAAACGCACTCCCGGCAGGGGCCGGGACGTCATCGCCAATTCTCTTCACCCCCCTGTTTTCTGTCGCCAAACCAGTTCGGCCGCTCGAGCAGGCTGATATACTCCGGGATGAGCGCGCAAGCCTCCCGGCCCCGGCCCTCCCGCAGCGCTTCCCGCCCCAACCAGGCGACAACCCCACCCCGCGGGTAATGGCCCGCGGGGGAGCAGAAGCGGGCCTTCTCGCCCAACTCCTTCCGGATCAGGCCGCCGTATAGCTCCGCGCCCTCGCCGACAAACACCAACGGCTCGGCGGCGTCTTTGATCATTGCCAGCAAACGGCCGATTTCCAGCGCGGCCGGCGGGAAAACACCGTCCGGCGCCCCGCCCCCGCAATCGTAGAGCGCGGCGTAGACCTCGCCGCGGCGCGCCGGCACCAACGCCCAGACCCGCCCGGCCCCACAAAGCGGATACACCAGCACTTCCAGCGAGGACACCCCCACCACCGGAATACCCAGGACTTGCGCCAGGGTCCGGGCCGTGGTCAGCCCGATCCGCAGGCCGGTAAAGGAACCGGGACCGGCGGAAACAGCCACGCCGTCCAGATTCTCCGTCAGCAGGCCGGTATCGGCGAGCAAGTCCTCAATCAGCGGCAGCAACCGTACGGAATGGATTTTTCGCCCGCGGACCGACCGCTCGGCCAAAACCCCATCCGAACCGGCCAATCCGGCGGTGCAAAACGGTCCCGAGGTATCGATACCCAGGACGTTCACAGCTTTTCTTTCAACTCCCCCACCAGCGCCCGGTACAACTTTGAAGAGGTCCTAGACTTTGCCGAGATGTACCAGCTTTTCTTTCAACTCCTCCACCAGCGCCCGGTACCGGGCGCCCCGCGGCGAAAAACTCAGACGGCGTTCGGTATCGCCGTCGTAGTCGAGCGTAATGTCCAGACGCTCGGCGGGCAGGGCCGGGTCCACCCGGCCGGCCCACTCCACCAGGACCACCCCGTCGCCGGCGAAGTACTCCTCGGCGCCCAACAGGTCCAGGTCTTCGGGCCCCTGCAGGCGGTAGGCGTCGAAGTGGTAGAACGGCACCCGCCCCCGGTACTCCCGGACCAGAATGAAGGTCGGGCTGATCACCGCTTCGGCCACCCCGAGCCCCCGCGCCACGCCCTGGGCCAGCGCCGTCTTGCCTGCCCCCAGCGGTCCGCAGACGCAAAGCACGTCACCCGGCTCCAGAAGCCGCCCCAGTTCCTCGCCCACCTGCCTGGTCTTTTCCACCGCATTCGTGGTCAGTGCCAGCGCCACTTCTCCACCCGAAAAAGGGGCCAGGCCCCTTTTTAGCCTCCTTTTTAGCTTCACGGTTCGGCCCTGAAGGCGTCGTAGCCCCCGGGAACCAGGGGAACTCTGGCGCCCGCGGCGTCTTCGAGCCACAACCCCTCTCCGGGGCCGAGCACTTCCCCGATGCGGGTCACCGGCCAGCCCGCCGCCGCCATCTCTCTTTCCAGGCCCTCGGCCGCCGCTCCGGGGCGCACCGTGAACAGGAGTTCGTAGTCCTCGCCCCCGAAGAGCGCCCACTCCAGGGGGTCTTTACCGGTAAGGATTCCCAAGCGCCCTGCCTCCGGGGAAAGCGGTACCCGGTCGGCCAGGAGCCGTGCCCCCACGCCGCCGGCCGCCGAGATGTGGGCCACGGTCAAGGCCAGGCCGTCGCTGATATCCTCGGCGGTGCTGACCACCCCGCCGGCGGCGAGCAAACCGCCGGCCGCCACCCGGGGCTCCGGGCTCAAGTGCGCTCTTTTCAACCGGTTTTCCACCTCCGGCGGGCAGGCCAAAGACGGGTTTTGAAACAGGAACAGCCCGGCGGCGCTCGCCCCCAGGCTGCCGGTGACGTAGAACAGGTCTCCCGGCGCGGCGCCCGTACGGTAGAGCACCCGCTCCCGCCCGGCGAGACCCAGAAGGGCCACGGTAATTACGAGTCCGTTCGGGTGCCGCACGGTGTCGCCTCCGACTACGGCTACGCCGTACCGGGCCGCCATTGAGGCCAGTCCCGCATACAAATCGTCGATGTCCGCCACCGCGGTTTCCGCCGGTGCCGCCAGGCTCACGACCGCGTATGCCGGCCGGCCGCCCATGGCGGCGACGTCACTTAAGTTTACCGCCAGCGCCTTGGCGCCGAGGTCGCGCATAGGGGTGTACGCCCTGGAAAAATGAACTTCCTCCACCAGGGTATCCACGGTAAAGAGCAGCAGTTCTTTGCCGCCCAAATCGAGCACGGCGGCGTCGTCACCGGCACCCCGGACCACGCCCGGACCCCGGGCAAGCCGCCCGAGGAGTCTCTCCACCAGCCCCGCCTCGCCAATGTCCGCTAGGCGCACTAGACAAACCACCACCACGGCGGTGAAAGCCCCGCCAGCATCGACGGCTTCTGCCGCAGAATCCCACCTGGAAGAAATTCTGGGAAAGAGGGCGGATTCCTGCGCGTGCCGTCCCGCCACTCCAAAACACATTATGCACCGTGCCGTCCCGTTCTAGTACGGACGAATGCGAAAAGACGCCGTTACCGGTTACGGCTTCTGCACCGGGCCTGGAAACGTGCGACCGTAACTGGAATCGAACCAGGCCTCAACGAGGGGCTCACTTGCCGACCAGCGCAAAAACCCGGACGCAGACTCGAGGTCGAAACGCGCTAAAGGCAGGTCCGGCGGCGCAGAGCCTGCCGGCCGGCACCTAACACGGATGCGGACCTGATGAACCCGGGTCCGTGTTGCCGCGGTCTCCTAGCAGTTCTTGTAGTCCCGGCCCAAATACTCCCCCACCAGCTTCATCGCGCAAAATTCCCCGCACATGGTGCAGCCCGCAATCTTTTCCGGGTTCCGCTCGGTGTAGTAACGGCGCGCCTTCTCGGGGTCCATCGCCAACTCGATCTGCTTTTCCCAGTCCAGAGCCTTGCGGGCCCGGGACATCCTCTCGTCCCATTCCCGGGCCCCCGGAACCCGCTTCACCAAGTCGGCGGCGTGACCGGCGATCCGGGTGGCGATTACTCCCTCCCGGACGTCCGCCACGGAGGGCAAACCCAGATGTTCGGCAGGGGTGACGTAACACAGGAAATCGGCCCCGGCCATCGCGGCCACCGCCCCGCCGATGGCAGCGGTGATGTGGTCGTAACCGGGAGCGACGTCGGTCACCAGCGGACCGAGCACGTAAAAGGGCGCCCCCTTGCAAAGCCGCTTCTGGAGCTGCACGTTCATAATGATCTGGTCCAGCGGCACGTGTCCCGGGCCCTCGACGAAAACCTGCACCCCCGCTTCCCGGCAGCGGTCGACGAGTTCACCCAGGATCAGCAACTCCTGGACCTGGGCCCGGTCGGTGGCGTCGGCCTGACAACCCGGCCGCATCCCGTCCCCCAGGCTCAACGCTACGTCGTAGGCCAGGCAGATCTCGAGCAGGCGGTCAAATTCCTCGTAAAACGGGTTCTCCCGGTCGTTTTTTAGCATCCAGCCGGTGAGGAAGGACCCTCCCCGGCTGACGATGTCGACCACCCGACCCTGCTCCCGGAGCCGGTCCAAGCTCTCCAGGGTCACCCCGGCGTGGATGGTGAAAAAATCCACGCCGTCCTTGGCCTGGCGCTCGACGACCTCGAACAATTCGTCCTCGCGCATGGCAACGATGGCCCCGTGGCGTTCTTTGGCCTCCACCGCCGCCTGGTAAATGGGCACCGTGCCCACCGGCACCGGGCAGGCCGCCAGGATCTCCCGCCGGCACCGGTCCAGGTCGCCGCCGGTGCTCAAGTCCATCACCGCGTCGGCGCCGGCGTCCAGGGCCGCCCGCAGTTTGACGAGGTGGTCGTCCAGCGCGGCCTGCACCGGAGAAGTGCCGATATTGGCGTTCACCTTGGTCCGCAGCCCGGTCCCGATCCCGACGGCCTTCAGGTTCTTCCGCCGCATGTTCGCCGGGATGACGATGGTGCCCGCCGCCACCCCCTGGAGAATCGGCGCCACGGGGTAGCCCTCGTCCCGGGCCACCTGTTCCATCTCGGGCGTAACCGTGCCCTGCCAGGCCGCCAGTAATTGGTTCATTCAGTGATCCCCCCATACCTCATTTACCGCGGCGCATAGAGCGGCGGCGGCCAAGCGCGGGTCGGGCGCCCCCGCCACCGCCCGCACCACCGCCACCCTGCGAAACCCCGCCCGGAGCACCTCTTTAACGTTCGACAAGCCGATGCCGCCGATGGCCACGGACGGCAGGTCCGCCCCGGCGGCCAGTTCCGACAGCAGGGAAAGTCCCGGGGCGTGGGCCTCCGGCTTGGTGGCCGTGGAGAACACCGCTCCCAGGCCAATGTAGTCCGCGCCCCGCTCCCGGGCCTCCCGGACCTCTGCCGGGCTGTGGACACTAACCCCGATCAGTTTGCCGGGGCCGAGCAACCGCCGCGCGGCCTCCACCGGCAGGTCGTCCTGCCCCAGGTGCACTCCGTCGGCGTCAACCGCCGCGGCCACGTCCACCCGGTCGTTCACCAGAAAGAGCGCCCCCGACGCCCGGACCAGCGCGCCCAGTTCGGCGGCCAGCGCCGTCAACTCCCGGGTCCCCATATTCTTTTCGCGCAGTTGGAAAGCCCCGGCCCCGCCGGCCACGGCCGCCCGCACCACCTCCGCCAGGGGCCGCCCCCCGGTGTCCGCCCGCCCGGCCACCAGGTAGAGCCGGACCCGCTCAAAGGCGGCCCTGCGCCCCCGGGCGGCGACCGCGAGGGCCCACTCCCGTTCGGCCGCGTAGAGGGCGAAGCGAAACTCCTTGAAGCGGTGCGCCAACGCCGGCTCCAGTTCCCGGGACAGTTCCTCCAGCACCCGGGCGGCCTCCTGCGCCCGCTTCCAGCCGGCCCCGGCGGCGGCAAAGACATCGGCACGGTGACGGCGCTCCGGGGCAAGCGCGCCGACGTCCCCCGGAATGTCCCGCGCTGCGAGCAGCGCCGGACGGCCGCCGGGAAAGGCCTCTTCCAGGGCCGAGAGCCGGTGCCGCAGGTCCTTGAGGCCGGCGGCAAGTCCGGCGTCTGCCAAGACGAAACGGCACGATTCCTCCACCACCCGGAGGCCCTCCCGGGTGCGGTTGAAGTTGACATCCGCTATCCGGTACACTTCGCGCAAAACGCCACCCCCAAAAACGGATGAACCCCCGGGAAGGGGGTAAGCTAAAAGCTTTTTAAAACCCATTCCCTCCGCTGGCATGACCCAGGTCAGGTTCCAAGGGTAAAGCGTACGCACGCTTTTCTCAGCCCGTTTCCGGGCACCCCCATGGGTAAACGGTTAACTCTTTGTTCTAAAGCCTATTATGCCGCTTCCTGCTTCATATTGCAAGCGCCGCATTAGAAGAGTGCAACCCGGGGAAAGTTCATATAGTAGGAAATACCGTACTGTTCATAAAGCGCTTTTCCAATCAGATCTTGGCAAGTGTTTAAAGGAAAGCAGCAAGGTGAAATGACCGGGCAATCGGTCCAGTCCAGATTCGTAAAGTTCTCGATGAGGCGATTTAATGGACTAGTAATTCAGGGATACTTCATCAGTTTCCGCTCCACCATAGTAATCTTGTTCTTCGCGGGCGACGGAGGTTTGGAGGCAAGGCGAAGGCAAGAGGTCTTCCGATAGATGCCTTTGAACCCCGGCCCACCCCCCCCGAGTTTTTCAATTGCCTGGGAAACGGTGGTCAGTTTTTCTGGAACAGACCGATCAGTGTTCCATTCTTGACGCAGGTTCCAGATGGCCAGACGGACCAGATGTCCATAGGCCACGCAGCGAATGTCGCCGTGCGTTGGTTTCACGTTCCCGGCCCGCAAAAGAGACAAGTCATGCCGGACCAAGTCCGCGATCCGTTCGGGCGTGGACACGATTATCCGCCGCGGAACGCTACCTGTCGACCGGCAGACAAATACCGTATCGATTACCGATGATCCCGTTCCGTTGATATGGATGGAAGCCCCCATCTCCGCCGGGCAGGGTAGCGAGGCGGAGCAAGTCAGGCGGGCGTCCATGATGGCTACAGCAATCGGATAATAAGCTTCAATCGTATTATGATGATAGGTGAAAGCCAGCGGCGCCCCCGGTTTTAAGGCGCGGGCCATATTAATGAAG
Organism: Bacillota bacterium; assembly: GCA_040757205.1. Classification (NCBI taxonomy): domain Bacteria; kingdom Bacillati; phylum Bacillota; species Bacillota bacterium. The sequence continues at coordinate 255,624 of JBFLXL010000002.1, read as the reverse complement.
ACGGTGGCCAGGCCCTCGGTAAAATGAGAGAGATCGCGCGCCAGCGTCACGTTGCCGGTTAGTTCGTTGGCGTCCCTGGTAGAATGCTTATCGAATACTCCGTCAGCATCAGCAGCCAGGCGGCGCAGCCACACATAGCAGAAATCCATCAACTCCGCGTATTGTACATTGGCAAAGTAGGGCGGGTCGGTGAAAACCGCATCGAGCGATGCCGGAGGCAAATTGGAAAAGGTTGAGCTGCCGCAGTGAAGCTCCACGCCCTTCTTTTCCAGGGAATCTGGGGATCCCCGGCGATCGCCAATCCATTCTCCTTTTACCGGCACCTGTACTCTACGCCCTGATTGATGGCGGATTTCAAAGGGATTGTCACAGTAGGCTTTTGCGCGGGCATACTTTTGCACAATGTTTGACCACCCGCCGCTGCCGATATTTATCCCCTTGTTATCGTCGAAAATGCCGAGTAGATTTGATTCACACTGGATCAGGCCGACCGGAAAACCGTGTACCGAGAATATATCCAGCGACTTTAGAGCAGTTGTGTCGTAGCGGCAGAGCATGTTTTGGTAATGAAGCAGATCGGAAAGATTGGTGGCCAAAGCATTGCGGATCGGCCCGTCCCAATGACCGGCGATGAATCGGCCACTGAGCTCAAGGCCCAGCAGTTGCCGGGAGTTGAACATCTCTCGATAGCGGCGGTAGCCCCAGCGATGAAGACGGTCGGTTTCATCGCCGGGCGGGATCTCATCATCGGGCACATAAGCCGGGGAAAGCTGTGTCCAGAGTCCGGAAGCCTCGTCGTACTTTGACAGGTCGTCCCGGTCCGGTTGCTTGAAAAAACGCCCCTGATGGCTTGGCTTACAATGAAAGCAGTGGTACTCTATGGCCACCATCCGGTGCCGGGGCGCGCCTTCTGAAGACTGCGGATAGGAATTGACCCGGCCGCAATGGGTACAGGCACAACGGTTGCGGCGCGCGGGACCGTCAAGTACCAAACCTGACCCGCAATCCCGGCAACTCCCAAGGCTCTTTCTGTCTTCGGTTTCATTTAACCGGCCACAAGTGGAACAAATGACCACATTCCTTGGATGACGCTGATTCCGAGCCAGTAAATAGCCGGGAGTCAAATCAAACCTCTCCCCAGTATCAGGCTGCGGGCGCCGTACAAACCCCTGGTCTTCTCAGTGATTTCGCCTTCGACGTGAATGGTCAGCTTGGTCAGGCCCATGCGGAGTTCTTTGAGTTCTTAGCTGTGGGTTTCTTGGCCCTGTTCCAGGTTGCCGACGCGGCCGATCAGGGCTTCTTGGCCCTGGCGAAGCTCTTTCAGTTCGCTGAGAATTTGCTTTAAGGTTTCGTCCATGGCGGCACTCTCCCCGGGCGGCTTAGGCTAATGTTACCGCAAATGCCTGGGGGCGGGAAGAGGTTGCGCGGGGGGCCGGGTCCCCGTTCCCCGGCCCTCCTGATGAGCGGGCACCGGAGAGAAGAACCCCGTTAGGGGTTCTTCGACCTTCAGTGGGTGGCTTGTTGCTCTTTCCACGTTGCGGGTTTGGCTTTAAAGGGTCGGAAAAATTTCCCTTACCCTGGGCGGGCCGGGGCGGTCAGCGTCTTTTGTTCTTCGACACCATGATCTCCTGCCAGTGCAGGTCCAGCCTTTTGTCCTGGTGGTCCAACCTTTCTTCAATGCGGGCCAGGCTGTCCAGCGTCAGGTCGCGGGCGTCGTACAGGCCCCTGATCTTGTCGGTGATTTCGCCTTCGACGTGGACGGTCAGCTTGGTCAGGTCGCTGGCGATCTTCTGCTGGCCTTTCTCCATGCGTTCCAGGTCTTGGCCTTGGGCCTTTAGCTGCTCACCCTGTGCCTTTAGCTGCTCACCCTGTGCCTTTAGCTGCTCACCCTGTGCCTTTAGCTGCTCACCCTGTGCCTTTAGCTGCTCACCCTGTGCCTTTAGCTGCTTACCCTGTGCCTTTAGCTGCTTACCCTGTGCCTTTAGCTGCTCAAGGATTTGTTTCAATGTGTCGCTGTTGTCTGCCATGCCTGTTGCCAACTCCTTGGGTGGTGTACAGGCTTATCTTATCAGAAGGTGGTGATTACCTGCAACAACCAAAACCAATGGGAACAAAATCCTGGCAAATCTTGTCTAACGACTAAAACCAAGGAGGCTTGATAGCCTTGCGCAGGCGCGATCCGACGCACCCCCTGCCGTACGATCGCCCCAGCCGCTAACTGAGAGATTGCCCTTTATAACTTGTTCAATATGTTCGCGGTCCTGACGTTCACGACCAGATCCCATCCTGTCCAGCATTACCAGTGCATGCCGATAAGCCAGCATCTTGCATTGCACCTCCTACGGGATAGTTTGCTTCCGGTCGGCCGTTTCCTGCAGCGGATTTTGGTTCCAGGAGCGCTGGGCGGCCCCGACCAGCGCGGCGAAGAGGTTTAAAAACACCGGTTCACGCTCGTACATGCTTTCCGGGTGGAACTGCACTCCGAGCACAAAGGCCGGGCCGCTCCCCTCGATGGCTTCGATGATCCCGTCCCCCGCCCGGGCCGAAACACAAAGGCCGGGCGCCAAACGCCGGACGGCCTGGTGGTGCAGGCTGTTCACCCGCAAGGCGCCGTCCCCTAGAATCCGGGCCAGCAACGAACCGGGGCGCACGTGCAGCCGGTGGGTCGGGTGCCACCGGGGCGCCTCTTGGTAGTGCTTGATCCGGGCTCCCGCCCGGAACACGTCCTGGTGGATGTCGCCGCCGACGGCGATGTTCAGCACCTGCATTCCCCGGCAAATGCCGAGGACGGGCCGGCCCGCGTGCAGTGCCCGCCGGACCAGGGCGATCTCGAAGATGTCCCGCTCGGGGGTGATCACACCGGTATCCGGCAGCGGCTCCTCACCGAAGAACACCGGGTCCACATCCTCGCCCCCGGCCAGAAGAATGCCGTTCACCAGTTCGACCAAGCGTCCGACGCCCAGCCCCGGGCTGAGCGGAGGCAGCAAGACCGGAATTCCCCCCGCCCTTTCCACGGCCCGGAAGTAGGTCTCGGGCAAAAAGACCTGCCCGTGCTCGTGCTCCTGAAGACAGGTGATGCCGATCACCGTCAAGGCCATAACCCCCTTCCGGTCATAACCCCCCTCCGGGTCTCTCTCCTTTCATTTATGCCTGAACCGCGGGCAACATAATCGGAGGGATAATTTCCCCCGCGTTGCGGCTATTTTTCACGCGTCAGTCCTGACCTTTCCGGCGCATACTTGATCCGCGGACAGGGAGAATAGACTTCAAAGTCTAATGATTAGGGGGTTTTACCCGATGACGATGCGGATGGGTATCCACGAAGCGGTTGACATGCACGAGTTCCTTACGGCCAAAGTGTGCAAGATCGAGCATCACGCCTTATATGCCGCGCAGGCGGATGATCCCCAGCTCAAGTCAATCCTAGAACGGCACAAGGACCGGATGATCCAGGACTACAACGCGGCCTTGAACCTGATGCAGGGGCGGGGAATGCCGGTCGATCCCTACCATGCGCGGAATGTGCAGAGCGTACGGTACGGAACGCAACAGACCGAACGCCCCATTGTCCCGCACCCGGACACGAGCAGGCTCTCCGACCGGACCATCGCCACCGGCGCGCTCATTGCCCACAAGTGCGGCGCCGTCGGCGCCATGCGGGCGGCCCTGGAGACGGCCGATCCCGACCTGCGGCAGTTCCTCACCCATGCGGCGGTCAGCGACAGCAACATGGCGTACGAAATCTTCCAGTGGATGAACCAGAAGGGCTTCTACCAGGTGCCGGTGATGGACATAAACACGATGCAGCACATCCAACACATATACTCCCCCACCACCGCGCCGGGCGGGGGCATGGCCGGCCCCCAGGGAACGTTTGTCTAGGAGACCGCTGCAAAAAAACTTGGGCCCGGACCGATGACTGACCGTACCCGGGGATAGCGCGCCGCTTAAAACCCTCCGGTGGCGGAGGGTTTAGTGTTTTTCGCTTAGAACTTGGTGAGGTACTCCTCCAGCTCCCACGGGTGGATCTGGCACCGGTACCGGTTCCACTCGATCTGCTTGGCGTCCACATACCGGTTGAACACGTGTTCCCCCAGGGCCCGGCGCATCAGGGCGCTTCCCCGGAGTTCCCCCAGCGCCTCCCGCAGGTCCTCGGGCAAAGCCCCGATGTTCAGTCCCCGCCGCTCGGCCTCGCTCATCACGTAAATATTCTGGTCACAGGGCGGGGGCGGGGCCGTCTTTTTCCTGATGCCGTCCAGACCGGCCTGGAGGCAAACGGCGAGCGCCAGGTAAGGGTTGCAGGACGGGTCCGGGCTGCGCAGCTCGATCCGGGTGGACATGCCCCGTTTGGCCGGGATACGGATCAGGGGGCTGCGGTTGCGATTGGACCAGGCGATGTACACCGGCGCTTCGTAGCCGGTGACCAGCCGCTTGTAGGAGTTGACCGTCGGGTTCAATACGGCGGCCATCGCCCGGGCGTGCTCCAGGAGGCCCCCGATGTAGTACAGGCACTCCGTGCTAAGGTGGGTTTCGGTCGCCGGGTCGAAAAAGGCGTTCACCCCGTCCCGGACGAGCGACTGGTTTAAGTGCATCCCCGAACCGGCGACGCCGAACAGGGGCTTGGGCATGAAGGTGGCGTGCAGCCCGTGGCGCTGGGCCACCACCCGGACCACGAACTTAAACGTCAGGATTTTGTCGGCCACGTCCAGGGCGTCGTCGTATTTGAAGTCGATCTCGTGCTGTCCGGGAGCGAGTTCGTGGTGGGAGGCCTCGATCTCGAAGCCGAGGTTTTGCAGGGTTAAGACCATGTCCCGGCGCGCTTGCTCACCGTGGTCCACCGGCGCCAGGTCGAAGTAACCGGCCCGGTCGTGGGTCTGGGTGGTCGGCGCGCCTTCCTTGTCCACATGGAAGAGAAAGAACTCCGCCTCCGGCCCGACGTACATGGTATAGCCCAGCGCGGCCGCCTCGGCGACGGCGCGCCGCAGCACGTAGCGCGGGTCGCCCTCGAAAGGGGTGCCGTCCGGGTTGTAGATGTCGCAGATCAGCCGCGCCACCGCCCCGTCCTGGGCCTGCCAGGGAAACACGACGAAGGTGTTCGGGTCGGGGCGCAGATACATGTCGGACTCCTCGATGCGGACAAAGCCTTCGATCGAGGAACCGTCAAACATCAATTCGTTGTTGAGCGCCTTGTCCAGTTGGTCAATGGTGATGGCCACGTTCTTCATGACGCCGAAGATGTCGGTGAATTGCAGGCGGATGAACTCGACCTTGTGTTCCTTGGCCAGCAGGCGTACATCCTCGACTGAATAATGATTCAAGCGGCAACCCTCTCCCCGTATATGCATCCGGCGAAACCGGCCGGTTCGGCGCTTCCCCGATAAATATACCACACCCGGTATGATTTTAATATATTTCTAACTGTGCTTTGGAGCGTTCTTCCCTAAACCATGGAAGTTCTCCAGCCAGGCGGCAGACCGCTTCCGGTGCAATCGGCGGGAGACTGTTGTAAGCCGGGTCGAGACAGCTCCCGGGGCGGAAACCCTGCAAGCGATAGTTTGTTTTATTAAGTTCGGGAAAGGCTTTCACCATTTCGGCCAGCAACTCCCCGGTGTGCAGACCGGGCACTATCGTGGTACGGACATAACCGCACCGGCGGCGCAACACGGTGGCAATGGTTGCCGCAACGCATTCGGGGTTTTTAAAGCCCACCAGCCAGCCGTAAAGCCGCAAGGGAACCTTGTAGTCCACCGCGACGGCGTCTACAAGGCCTTCGTCCAACAAACCGCATACCAGTTCCGGGCGGGAACCGTTGGTGTCAAGTTTGACGGGTAGGCCAATCTCTTTGACCCGGGCCAAAAACAGGCTCAAGCGGTGAGAAAGGGTGGGTTCGCCGCCGGTGACGACCAGCCCGTCCAGCATCGCCCGGCGCGTTTTAAGATAGCACAAAACGTCGTCCACGGGGACGGGGGTGTCCTTTTCAGAGGTCTCCACGAGACCCAGATTGTGGCACCAGGGGCAGCGGAAATTGCACCGCCGCAGAAAGACGGTGGCGGCTATCTTGCCGGGCCAATCAACCAGCGATAGTTTATTGAAACCGCCGCATTCGATCATCATCTTTCCAAGAATACTCTCCTTTGGCTGTATTCAGCCTTCTTCCCTTCGTTCCACCGGCTGACCGGGCGGTAATAGCCCACGATACGGGAATAGACCTCCGTGGCGCCGCCGCACCTGGGGCATTGCCAGGCTTCTCCGCTGACGTACCCGTGGCTTGCGCACACCGAGTAAGTGGGGGTCACCGAGACATAGGGCAGGCGGTAACTGTTGGTCACTTTTTTGACGAGCGAGGCGCAACTTTCGGGATCGGGCAGGGCTTCGCCCAGAAAGATGTGCGCCACCGTTCCGCCCGTGTACAGCGTTTGCAGCGACTCCTGGTGTTCAAGCATGGTAAACACGTCATCGGTTTCGTAAACCGGCAATTGGGTGGAGTTTGTGTAGTACGGCGCCGCGCCCCGCCTCCATTCGTCTTCGTTCGCGACCTCAAGGCCCGGAAACTCTTTCTTGTCGATGCGGGCGAGACGGTGGGCACAACCCTCGGCCGGGGTGGCTTCCAGGTTGTAAAGATTGTCCGTGCGTTCCTGGACCCCCACCAGGAACTTTCGCAGGAAAGTGAGAATGCGTTCGGCAAACTCTCGGCCTTTCGGTTCATGGATGGTTTTGCCGAGCAGGTTTTTGGCCGCTTCGGCGGCGCCCACCAACCCGATGGTGGCAAAGTGGTTGGTCCAGTAACTCCCCGTTCTCTCTTTCACTCCCCGCAGGTAATGACGCGAGTAAGGGTAGAGTCCGTTCCCGGTCAGCCTTTCCAGAATGCGGCGCTTGATTTCCAGGGAGATGACGGCGATGGAAGCCAGATGCGCCAGCCGGGTGAAGAAGTCCTGTTCGTCCTTGGCCAGATAGGCCGACCGCGGCAGGTTTAAGGTCACCACCCCGATGGAACCGGTCAGGGGGCTGGCGCCGAACAGTCCCCCTCCCCGCTTTAAAAGCTGTTTGTTGTCAATGCGCAGGCGGCAACACATGGACCGTACGTCTTCCGGCTGAAGATCGGAGTTGACGAAGTTGGCGAAATAGGGTGTTCCGTATTTCGCCGTTACGGCGAAGAGCTTTTGGGCCACGCGACCTCCCCAGTCGAATTCCGGTGAAACATTGTAGGTCGGAATGGGAAAGGTGAATCCCCGCCCGCAGGCGTCGCCCTCCATCAGCACCTCGGCAAACGCCTCGTTGATGGTATTCACTTCTTCCTGATAGTCGCCGTAACAAAAACCCGTTCCCCGGCCACCCGGCGCGGAAACAGGTTCGTTCCGCATGAAGGCGGGGATTTCCAGGTCCATGGTAAGGTTGGTAAACGGCGTCTGGTAGCCCGTCCGGGTGGGTACGTTCAGATTGAAAACAAACTCCTGGACGGCCTGTTTCACTTCCCTGTAGCTCAGGTTGTCGGCGCGGACGAAGGGGGCGAGAAGCGTGTCGACGTTGGAGAAAGCCTGGGCCCCCGCCGCCTCTCCTTGAAGCGTATACAGGAAGTTGACCATCTGGCCCAAGGCCGAACGGAAGTGTTTGGGCGCACCCGACGACACCTGGTTGGGTACCCCGCCGAAACCTTCTTCCAGGAGCTGCTTAAGATCCCACCCCACGCAGTAGACGCTCAGGTAACCGAGGTCATGGAGGTGAAAATCGCCTTCGCGGTGGGCCCGGCGTACTTCGGGGGGGTAGATGCGTTCCAGCCAGAAATTGGCCGCAGCGGTATTGGAGATGTAGCTGTTCAGACCCTGTAAGGAGAAGGATGAGTTGGCGTTTTCAGCCACGCGCCAATCCGCCTGGTTGAGATAGGATTCCACCAAATCACAGCTTACCAAGGACTTTAGCTCGCGCATCTGACGGTGCTGTTCGCGATACAGGATATAGGCCTTGGCGGTCTGATGGTAACCAAGCTCCATCAGGCTTCTTTCCACCAGGTCCTGTACTTCTTCAACGGTGGGAGTGCTAACGCCCCGGTTCTCCAAAGCTTCAACGACACGCTGCGTTACCGCCGGTGCAGCGTCGCCGTCCGCCCATCCGGCTTCTCCCGTAGACTTGAAAGCCTGGGCGATGGCGTTGGTGATGCGCATACTTTCGAAAGCCACGGTGCGTCCATCGCGCTTTGTGATCAATGTAATCATGGTTACCTCCCAAGAACGGAATGTAAATGTGCATCCGGGCCAAAAGCTCGGAGTAAAACGGCCACCGATTCCGGTGCAATCTGTCCAATGTAAACATGCCCCCAGGCTTGAGGCTCCGTCAGTCGGGACGATACTCCGTGCGCAAGCGTCGTGCTGCTTCAATCATTTTTTCGAGTGCCGCCGTTACCTCTTTCTGCTGTCGGGTTTTCAGGCCGCAATCCGGGTTAACCCATAGTTGCTCGGGGTGTAACACCAGCAAGGCCTGCCTGATGACGCGTTCCATTTCTCCCACTTCCGGTACGCGGGGGCTGTGAACATCGTACACGCCGAGGCCGATATCCCGTTGGTAGGCGGAGCGTTTGAAGACTTCGAGGAAACCACCCCGGCGGGCGGTCTCGATGGAGATCACATCGGCGTCCATAGCCTCGATGGCCTCCAGGATATCGCCGAATTCAACATAACACATGTGGGTATGAATCTGGGTGTCGGGACGCGCGCCTCCGGTGGCCAACCTGAAGGCGCTTACCGCCCAGGACAGGTAGGACGCCCTCTCTTCGGTCTTAAGCGGGAGTCCTTCACGCAGGGCGGGCTCATCGACCTGTACAACCGCCAAGCCGGCCCTTTCCAGATCGGCGATCTCGTCGCGAATGGCAAGAGCCACCTGGTAAGCTATCTGTTCCGACTGGAGATCCTCACGTATAAACGACCAGTTAAGCATGGTCACCGGTCCGGTAAGGATGCCTTTCACCGGTCGCGGTGTCAGCGATTGCGCGTAGAGGGTCTCCGCCAGAGTCAGCGGCGTATCGCGATATACGTCGCCGTATAGAATCGGCGGTTTGACACAGCGCGAACCATAGGACTGCACCCAGGCGTTGGTGGTTACGGCAAACCCTCGCAGCTTGGCGGCGAAATATTCGACCATGTCGTTACGTTCAAACTCACCATGCACCAGCACGTCCAGACCCAATTGCTCCTGAATTCCGATCCATTCGGCGATTAGATCCCTGATAAGGGCCTCATAATGTTCCTCGCCCAGTTCATCCCGCCGCCGCCGCGCTCGTGCCGCCCGCACCTCCGACGTCTGGGGAAAACTACCGACCGTAGTCGTGGGGAACAAGGGAAGGGCAAGACGGCGGGACTGCGGTCTCCGGCGTTCGGCGTACGGGGCGGCCCGCTGGAAATCAGTCTCCTTGAGAGCCAAGACACGCTTCCTGACGGCGGGCGACACCCGGCCGCTCAGCTCCGCCAGAGCCCGCTGTGCCTGGTCGGCAGCCGCCAGTTCCGCCGCCACCGCAGTCTCACCTTCCCTCACCGCCCGGGCAAGGGTGCGCAATTCGGCCAGCCGCTCATCGGCAAAAGCAATACCGCGACACAAGGCCGAAGGCAGATGAGATTCATCGGCAGTGCTTACGGGGAGGTGAAGCAGGCTGCACGAAGGTTGCAGCCAGATGCTTGTCGCGGGTACGTGAAAACACACTCTGTGCAGCAAATCCAATTTTTGCCTCAGGTCGGTGCGCCAGATGTTGCGGCCGTCAACGATCCCTACGCCGAGCCGTTTATCCGGGGGAAAACCGTGCCGCTGCAAGTTGGCGATGTTCTCCGGATAACCGTGGACGAAATCAAGCCCCAACCCGCCGACCGGCAATGCCGCCAGCCACGCATACCGGCCCAGGCCGCCGAAGTATGTCTGGAGCATTATCCTCAGCCCGCGCAAGCCCTCGGTCATCTCCCGGTATATGTCGGTCAGGGCTTTTGTCTCCTCTTCGGTCAGGTCGAGAATCAGCGACGGCTCATCCACCTGCACCCAGGTTGCGCCGGCCGCATCCAACTCACGCATGATCTGTGTGTAAAGGGGGCTTAGCTCATGAAGCGCCCGCCGCCAATTCGGAGCGTTCTTGGACAACTTGACAAAAGTGAACGGGCCCAACAACACCGGTTTGGCGTTGCCGTTCAGAATGTCCTTGGCCCGCAGGTAGGCATGGAGCGGCAGGTTCTTGACAAGGACGGGCTTCCTTTCCCACTCGGGGACGAGGTAATGATAGTTGGTGTTGAACCACTTACGCATGGCGCACGCCAGCGCGTTGGGACCACCGCGCGCCATCGCGAAGTAAAGGGATAAGCTGTCGCCGGCTTCTTCAAACCGCTCCGGCACGAGTCCGAACATCACGGTGGTATCCAGAACGTGATCGTAAAGCGACAGGTCACCCACGGGGACCAGTTCCACGCCCAGGCGGACCTGATGACGCCAGTGCGCTTCCTCGAGGCGGGCCGCACCGGCGAGCAGGCCCTCCTCATCCAGTGCTTTTCCCCAATAGGCCTCCAGAAGTCTTTTTAAAGTGCGTTCCCGTCCCATGCGGGGGTAGCCGAGGTTACTGACCAGCATCTGCAACCATCTCCCGTCACAGAATTAAAAGACCCTGCCCCGGTTGACTCGGGGAGGGTCCCAGCATGCAAAATCCCGCCTCTCCCGCTGCCTGCGCACGTACATTCCGGGCAGACGCACGGATGAGAGTCCTTGGTTTTTCGAACACGCTGCTCCCCAGCCCCTCGACCGGAGGCAAATAAAGGAGCACCGACAAAGCAGGCAGGTCTCCTGGCTCGCGGTCATCGTCGCCACACCCGCCTTCCCGGATTGCCGGTGGCGTCCTGGGGGGCGACTCAGCGCATACAGTAGCGGGACTGCTCAGGAATCGCACCTGATTCCCTATTATCCCCCGGTAAAGGGGCACCTGCTCGTCCTTTATGTGCTAGAGGTCATTTTAGCACGGACGCCGGCGGCCGTCAACACTCCCAAAACAATACTACAGCCGCAGTCCAGGCGGTTTGGGGACCGCCGGGATCCAGGTTTATAGCAGTCATTGGTTCATGGTATGTGATACCCCAAGCAAAGAAGCTGTTTCGCTCATTTTTTTGTCAAGCGTCCACAGCGGGACATTTGTCAGCATCGCGGAAGCCAGCAGATGCATGTCGATGTAACCCAGCCCCTTCCCCATCAGACGATGATTTTCGATAAAAGTCATAATTTCCTGATGTTCCGCATGGACGGCCTTGGGAAGCGCGTCCAGGCACGAGAGAATTTCCGCCCTGTTCCTGAGATTTCCACAGGCGAGCTCACCGGCAATGAAAGCGTGGGTCAGGGCATGTCCTTTGATTAACAGCTTTTCAAGGCCACTATTTCCATCGCGGAGATGAGCCACCCATACCGATGTATCGACAAGGACCATCTAAGCTTCACCAGGTCTTCTGCGGGTGATCGTTTCCAGCGTTTTTTCGGTCCCCCCAAGCCTGGCCAGGCGCTTGCCGCTTTCCAGGGCGATTAACGCTTCCAGCCCAAGCCTGACCAAAGAAGTCTTCTCAGTGATGCCGGTTAACTCCTTAGCCTTCTTAAGCAATTCGTCGTCAATATGCAAGGTTGTTCTCATTAGATTCCCTCCTTTAGGGTTACAGGTAAACGCATAAAGTTTTTGCCCCCTTATTTCTTCCGGCTATACATATGGTTCTATTTTTTCCGCTCCCGCTCCTCCACCACACGTGCTCGTTCGTCGATGAATATACACTTGTTATATCAAAATAACGATACCCTTAACAAGTAAACCATGCAAAAAGCCGAGCAAGGACGGACAGCCTTATGCTTCCGTAACAGCATTCCTTGCTCGGCACACATAGACACACTTCCGAAGTTGGAGCCCATCGGAACACAGCCAAAACCGTCAAGCAGTGACATTGCCCATCCCTTGAAGAGGATAGGCATATGGGGTGACTCAAAATGCTTGCTCTAATGGGTGTACAGCCGCCCGTACGGGCGGTGGGACACCGGAATCAGCTTGTGGAATTCGGCGCCGCGGACGGCGGCCGGGTCCCGGCCGAAGTGCCGGCAAAACTCGTCCAGGAGCGGGTCCAGGAACCGCCGGTCCGCCTCATCCAGCGGGAAAAGCCGCACTTCTTTGCCCAGGGCGTGCTCTTCCGGACGGCCCCGGAGGTAGATCACTCCACCGTGCATGCCGGTCCCCAGGTAGTCCCCGGCCAGGGGTTCGCCCTCCGCCCGGTCCAGTCCCAGGAGCACCAAGCGGCCGCCGGCCATGTATTCCCCGAAAAAGGCGCCCGCCGTGCCCCCGACGACGATCACGGGCACCTGGTTCTGGTATTCCTTCATGTGGATGCCCACCCGGTAACCAACGTTCCCACGGATAAAAAGCCCGCCCCCGCGCATCCCGTACCCGAGGACGTCCCCCGCGCTGCCGTGGACCACCACCGTCCCCGAATTCATGGTGTTGCCCACCCCGTCCTGGGCGTTGCCCTTCACGGTGATCGCCGGACCGTTCATAAACGCGGCCAGGTCGTTTCCCGGCACGCCGTTGATAACGATGCGCACGCCGGGGACCTCCACCCCGGTACCGATGTACCGCTGGCCGTTTACGTTTTCCAGCCGGAAGTCGGTTTCCCCGGCCCTGATCGCCTCCCGGATTCGCTGGTTGAGCTGCCGGTAGTGCATTCCTTGAGCGTCGATCCGCAGCACCGGCGCATCCCTCCTTCTCCTAGCCGGCACGCCTGCGTGCCGGAAAGTGTATTTCGGATCTTTATATTCGGTCGTCGGTCGTCAGTGTGAAAACCACTGACTACTCACCGACCACCAACCACCGACCACCAACCACCATTACATGCCCGCATTCTTGATCCCCAGCACCCGCAGGTCGCTTTCCTGCAGGCCGACGCCGCGCAGCCGGAGCCGGCTGCCCCGCAGGCTTTCCACAGCGTTGAGCCCGAGCGCCCCCAAGATCTCCTTTAGTTCCAGCGACCAGCCCCGGATCAGGTTGGTCAGGTTCTCGGCCGCCCGGTCCGGGTCAAGCCGTTGGGTCAAATGGGGTTTCTGGGTGGTGATCCCCCAGCTGCAGTTGCCCGTATAGCACTTCTGGCAGAGACGGCAGCCCATGGCGATCAGGGCGGCCGTGCCGATCGCCACCGCGTCGGCCCCCAGGGCGATTGCCTTGGCCACGTCCCCGCTGTGGCGGATGCCGCCGGAAACCACCAGCGAAACGTGGTTTCTGATGCCCTCCTGGCGCAGCCGGTCGTCGACCGCGGCGAGCGCCATCTCGACCGGAATCCCGACGTGGTCCCGGATGGCCAGCGGCGTGGCCCCCGTGCCGCCCCGGAACCCGTCGACCGTGATGATGTCGGCCCCGGCCCGGGCGACGCCGGAGGCGATGGCGGCCACGTTGTGCACCGCCGCGATCTTCACCGACACCGGCTTCGTGTACTCGGTGGCCTCCTTCAGGGCGTAGATCAGCTGGGACAGGTCCTCGATGGAGTATATGTCGTGGTGCGGCGCCGGGGACAGGGCGTCGCTGCCCACCGGGATCATCCGGGTCTGGGACACGCCCTCGTCCACTTTCTCCCCGGGAAGATGCCCCCCGATGCCCGGCTTGGCCCCCTGCCCGATCTTGATCTCCACCGCGGCGCCGCGCCGCAGGTAACCCGGGTTGACCCCGAAGCGGCCCGAGGCCACCTGGACGATCATCCAATCGGCGAAGGGGTAAAGGTCCTCGTGCATGCCGCCCTCGCCGGTGTTCATCACGACGCCGCAAGCCTTGGCGGCCCGGGCCAGCGCCTTTTGGGCGTTCAGGCTGATCGCCCCGTAGGACATGGCCGGGAAGACCAGCGGGGTGTCCAGGCGGACCGCCGGGGCGAGCCTGGTTTTGAGCACGGCCCCCCCGGGCCCCGGCCCCGGTTCGAGTTCAAGCCCGTCCGGCCGCGCCCCCAGGTAGGTCCGCAGCTCCATCGGCTCCCGCAGGGGGTCGATGGACGGGTTGGTCACCTGACAGGCGTCCAGCACCATGTGGTCAAAGTAGCTGAAGTAGGCCTTGTCGTTGCCGGCGCCGGTCAACACCATGCCGCCGGTGTTTGCTTGCCGCCAGATGTTTTTCAGGTATTCCGGCCGCCAGTGATGGTTCCCCCGGTAGGCCAGGGGGTTCGGTTGGACGCTGACGGCGCCCTCCGGACAGTGGCTCACGCAGTAGTGGCACTGCACACACTTGTGGTGGTCGGCGACCACCCGGTCGGTAACGTTTTCCCTGATCCGGGCGAGCACTTGCTGCAAGTCGCCCTGACCGTGCTTGAAAACGCCCATGGCGTCTCTCCAGGCACCGTGCGCGAACGCCAAGGTCCCGAAGCCGCACCCGCGGACACACTCCCCGCAGCGCCGGCAGCGGCCCTCGTCAATGCGCACCAGGTATTCGGGCGGCAGGTAGTTGCTCATGCGACCACCCCTTCTTCCAGCCGGGCGACGGCCATTTCTCCGGCCCGGATGCTCCCCACTTCGTCCAGGTCCCCGGCAATCACCCGGATGGCGCTTTCCTCGCTGCCCATCAGGATGAGGTCCCCCTTTTTGCCGGTCACCATGGGCCGCAGCTTGATCCGGTCGTTGAGGCCGACCATGGCGCCCTGAAAGGCCACAATCACGCTGAACGGGCCGTTTAACATCGCCGGGCCGTAAACCCGGCGCAGGGCGGTATAAAGTTCCCGCTCGCGGTCGTCCATCCGGTCGATGGCCTTCCAAAAAGGCGGCGCCAGGGCCCGGCACACCAGGTCCAGAGGGATGCCGTGGCGCCGGTGCAAAAGGTCGAACAGGTAGGCGATCACCTCGGTGTCGGTCTGCAGTTCCAGGCAGTAGCCGAACATTTCCAGGTAGCGCTTGTTGATGCCGTAGGAGGAGATTTCCCCGTTGTGGACCACCGACCAGTCGAGCACCCCCAGCGGGTGGGCCCCGCCCCACCAGCCCGGGGTGTTGGTCGGGAAGCGGCCGTGCGCCACCCACATGTAGCCTTCGTACTCCTCCAGACGGTAATAGCGGGCGATGTCCTCGGGGTAGCCCACGCCCTTGAATACGCCCATGTTCTTGCCGGACGAAAACACGAACGCGCCGGGAACCTCCCGGTTCACCGTCATCACGAAGGTGGTGACGTAGTCGTCGTCCTCCCAAAGCCCGCTCGCCCCGTCTTCCCGCACGGGGCGGACAAAATAACGCCACAACAAGGGCGCCTCCCCGATCTCGGGCAACGGCCGCGTCGGGATCGGTTCGGACTGGGCCACGTTGAAATGGCTGCGCAGGTTTTCCTCGGTGTCCACGCGCGCCTGCGGGGTTTCATACATCAAATGCAGGGCGTAAAGGTCACGGTACTCAGGATAGATCCCGTAGGCGGCAAACCCGCCCCCCAAACCGTTGGAACGCTCGTGCATGCAGGCGATAGATCTGGTAATGGCCTCGCCGTTGAAACGGATTCCCTTCGTGCTCATAATGCCGGAGATCGCGCAACCCGAAGGAATCCGCACCATTCCTTCCCGCATCTCTTCACCCACTTTCTTTAAGGCGCCGGGTCTGCCGGCGTGCTCGGCCGCGGCGGCGACCGTTTTCTAGTAGTTGACCAGGTAGCGGTCTACTTCCCACGGCGTGATCTGAATCCGGTACTCGTTCCACTCCGCCGTCTTGGCCTCGGTGAACTTGGTGTAAATGTGCTCGCCCAGAGCCTCACGCAGCACCGGGTCGGCCTTTAGTTCACCGAGCGCTTCCTCCAGGCTGCCCGGCAGGCTGGTGATGCCCCGCTGTGCCCGTTCCGCGTCGGTGATGTGGTAGATATTGATCGGGAACCGCGGCGGCGGGTCGATCTTTTCCGTGATCCCCTCCAGGCCGGCCGCCAGGTTCACCGTCAGCGCCAGGTAGGGGTTGCAGGCCGGGTCCGGGTTGCGCAGTTCCACGCGGGTGGATAAGCCCCTCTTCTGCGGTATCCGGATGAGCGCGCTGCGGTTCCCTTCGGCCCAAGCCACGTACACCGGCGCTTCGTAGCCCGGTACCAGCCGCTTGTAGGAATTCACCGTCGAGTTGGTGATCGCCGTCATCGACCGGGCGTGCTTCAGGAGCCCGCCGATGTAGTAGTAAGCCTCGGCGCTCAGGCCGTCAGGCTTCGCCGGATCGTGGAACGCGTTTTCCTCGCCCCGGAACAGGGACTGGTTCATGTGCATCCCGGAACCGTTGATCCCGTAAACCGGCTTGGGCATAAAGGTCGCGTGCAGACCGTGACGCTGCGCCAACGTCCGGACCACGAACTTGAAGGTGACGATTTTGTCGGCGATGGAAAGCGCGTCCGAGTGCTTGAAGTCGATCTCGTGCTGTCCGGGCGCCACTTCGTGGTGCGAGGTTTCAATCTCAAAGCCCATCTCCTGCAGCGCCATCACCATCTCCCGCCGGGCGTTCTCGCCCTTGTCGACCGGGGACAGGTCGAAGTAGCCGGCCTTGTCGTGGGTCTCCAGCAAAGGCTTGCCGTCGGCGTCCACGTGAAACAGGAAGAACTCCATCTCCGGCCCGGCGTGCATGGTGTATCCCATCTGCTTGGCCCGGTCCAACACCCGGCGCAGGCAGTTTCGCGGGCAGCCGGCGAACGGCGTGCCGTCGGGATTGTAGACGTCGCAAATCAGGCGCGCCACCGCGCCGTCCCGGGGCCGCCAGGGGAAGATCACGAAGGTGTTCGGGTCCGGGCGCAGATACATATCCGATTCCTCAATCCGGGCAAAACCGTGAATCGAAGACCCGTCAAACATCAGCTCACCGTCCAGGGCCTTGTCAAGCTGATCAACCGGGATGGCGATATTCTTCAACACACCCATGATGTCGGTGAACTGCAACCGGACAAACTTGACCCCGAGCCGCCTGGCCTTCTCCAGAATTTCCTGCTTAGCCGCAGTTTCCACTTTAAACCAACCCTTTCTTGAATTTATTTTTGGAGACAAACAAAAACGCCCGGTCAAAGGAGCGGTCTTTTGGCCACCGCCTTTGAAAGGGCGTCATTGCCTCTTTCCGCGGGTACGTCCGTGTACCCTCGCGCTATTCTTTTTGAGCTTACTCCAAGGTGTGCTACCCTGAAAATAGAATCTGGGATAAACATTTTCATCCCCGCAAGAGCGACGATGAATCGTCGTGAGCGACTACCCTGGGCATTGCCTCCGATGAAGCCCCGTCGTGTGGAGGTTCAGACGTTGTGCGCCAGGATGATCGCCTCGGCCACCGCCCGCATGGAGAGGCGCCGGTTCATACTCTGCTTCTGGATCCGCCGGAAAGCCTCGGCCTCCGTGAGCCCGAACTGGGACATTAGGATGCCCTTGGCCCGCTCCACCACCTTCCTGGTGTCCAGTTCCTCTTTCAGTTTCACCAGTTTCTGCTCCAACTCCAGCACCTCGGCGTAGTGGGCCAGGGCCACCTCGACCACGGCCAGCAGGCTGACTTCGTCCACCGGCTTGGACAGGAAACCGGCCGCCCGCACCTCCCGGACGCGGGCCATCATCTCCCGGCCGAAGGCGCCGGAGATCAGGATGACCGGGGCCAGGCGGTCGTCGTGCACGATGCGGGCCAATTCCAGGCCGCTGACTCCCGGCAGCGAGACCTCCGCCAACACCAGGTCGGGTTGCCGGTCACGGATCATCTTCAGGGCCGTGATGCCGTCCTCGGCTTCGCCGATCACCAGGTACTCCGCCTGGCTGAGCATCCCCTTGATGTTGGTTCGGCCGTGCGTATCCGGGTCCACCAGGATCACCCGTTCCTGCAGTGCCAAAAACCTTACCCCCCAGAACGAAAACGCATTTTTAAAAATTAGGATGGGCTCAAAAATAAATGCCCCGCCAGACCGGACCACGGTCTGCCAAGGGCATCATCGCCTCTCCCGGATACTTCATCGTACCCAGACTGTTTGGTTGTCTAGCGTTATTATATGACCGTATTTCCGCGTGTCAAGTCTTTTTTCTTCGTTTTTCAGCAAGTATACATTATCCCGGTGTCCGGTCGACTTCCGCGATTAGGGGGACAGTCCCCCTAAGGCCCAAAGGGGACTGTCCCCTTTCTGTCCCCTTGCATTATCCCAGTATCCGGTCGGCTTCCGCGGCGTCGGCGTCCATCAGGTAGGTGATGCCGGTGATCTCGGCCGCTTCCCGGGTGAGCGCCACCAGGTCGTCGCGGGTGATGTACTCCAGGGCGAACTTGCGCGCGCCGCACATGAACTGGCGCAGGCCCTGGGCCAGCCGGGCGAAGTAGGTGTAGACGCCGATCGCCCCCACGGGCAAACGGTCGTATTCGGGTCCGAGCTGAGCCCGGAGCGCGGTGGCCAGGATGAAAACCCGTTCGACCCGGTTCCCGTAGGCCTGGTACTCGGGCAGCACCCGCCCCTGCCTGATCGACTCGCCCACCGTTTTGCCGACCATGGCCGCGGCGAGCGGGGAGCGGGCCATCCCGATAGCCTTGACGTAGGGCGCGCTCAGGGCGAAGCCCTTGAACATGTGGTCCTCCAAGGTCAGACCGCCGGCGATGCAGACGGGCGGAATGTAGGCCCCCTTCGCCGCCAGCCGGTCGCAGTACCGGGTCAGGAGCGCCTGCAGGTACAGGGTGGGCATCCCCCACTCGTTCATCATCCGCCACGGGCTCATTCCGGTGCCGCCGCCGGCACCGTCGACCGTTAAAAGGTCCAGCCGGGCGTCGGAGGCGAACTTGACGGCCCGGGCCAGGTCGGCCGGCCGGTAGGCGCCCGTCTTCAAGAAAATATATTTGGCTCCCGCCTGGCGGAGTGAGGCCACCCGCTCGGCGAAGGACTCCCACTCCACCATCCCGATCCGGGAGTGGCGCTCGAATTCCCGCAGGGCCCCCTCCTGGTAGGCCTCCTGGACCACTTCGTCCTCCGGGTCCGGCAGGACGATGTAACCGCGCTTTTTCAGTTCGAGCGCCCGCTCGATGCTGCTCACCTTCACCTCGCCGCCGATGTCTTTGGCCCCCTGGCCCCACTTGATTTCCACAACCTCAACGCCGAGCTTCTCGATACAGTATTCCTGCACGCCCAGCCGGGTGTCCTCGACGTTGGCCTGCACCCCGATGAAGCCCGCGCCCCGATACCAGTCCTGGAAAGCGCGCACCCGCCCCTCCATGTTCGGCGAGTACACCACGCGCCCGTTCCTGATCTCCGAATTCGGGTCCATGGCGCAAACGTTTTCCCCGATCAGGATCCCGGCTCCGGCCAGGGCCACGCCGGCGGCCAGGTGGTCCCAGTTGTTCGCGGCGATATCGGTGGAGCCCATGGCCGGAACGACCAGCGGGAAATCCAAATGCAGGTCGCCGCCGGCACCCAGGCTGGTTTTGAGGTCCACGGCCGGAAAGATGGCCTTGTCCGGGTCCGGTTCAATACCGACCGCGCCCACGGCGGTGCCCATGATGTTCAGGTGCGAGTAGTCCACCGGGTACTTTTTCTGTCCGGCCGAGGTGGTCTTGCCGAACGGTTTGGGATAAAGCAATTCCTTCCCCCGCACGGCCGAGCGCGCGATTTCGCAGAATCCGGGGCAGCCGTCCAGGCAGGTCACGCACATCCCGCTCTGGGGGCACTTGCTTTCCCCGGTGCGCAGCCTCGTGGTGGTGGCTGCGGTGGCGTTGGTGCCACTACTAAGATGCATCTTGGTAGACTCCCCTCTCCTTTTTTTTGCCTTAGGGGGACAGTCCCCTTCGGGCTTTAGGGGGACTGTCCCCTTTTCATCCTGAACCGGGTCCGACCAACGAAGCCTAGTAACGGGCCAGATAGGTGTCGATCTCCCAGGGGTGCACCGCGGCCAGGAAAGCCAGCCACTCCTGTTCCTTGACCTCGGCGTAGCGGCGGCAAAACTCGTCCCCCAACGCGCCGCGGAGCACGGCGCTGGTGGTAAATGCCGAAAGCGCCGCTTCCAGGTGCCGGGGCAGCCCGTTGATGCGCGCTGCGGCCCGGAGCCGGTCCAGGTCTCCGTCCACCGTGCCGGGTACGGGCTCCGGCAACTCGAGCCCGCTGTCCACCCCGTCGAGGCCGGCGGCGAGGATTCCCGCCAGAGCCACGTAGGCGTTGGCCGTCGGGTCCGGGCTGCGGAGCAACAGATGTGGCTCGCCTCCCGCCGGCGCGGGAAAGCGCAGCATGGCGGCCCGGCTGTCGAAAGACCAGGCGGCCAGGGCCGGGTGAAAACCGTCCGGCCCCAAGCGTTTATAGGAATTGACCAGGGGATTGGTCACGGCCGACAAGGCGGGCGCGTGCGCGAGCAGTCCGGCGGCGAACCGGCGGGCGGTGGCGCTGAACCGGCCGAGGTCATCCCCGTCCGCGAACAGGTTTTGCTCTTCGCGCCAAAGGGTCAGGTGCAGCTTCACTCCCGAACCGCGCCCCCCCGCCAGCGGCCGCGGCATGAAAGAAGCGTGCAGGCCGTGCCGCTGGGCCACGGTCCGCACCACGAACTTGAAGGTGGTGATCCGGTCGGCCGTTTCCAGCGCCTCGCCCTCACCGAGGCCGATCTCGTGCTGGCCCGGGGAGGCCTCGTGGTGCGACGACCGGACCTTGATCCCCATTTCTTGCAGGGTGAGGACCATGTCTCGCCGGGCGTTCTCGCCCAGGTCCACCGGGGCGAGGTCGCAGTATCCGGCCTGGTCGTGGGTCACCGTGGCGGGCAGGCCCTGTTCCCCGGCGTGGAAGAGGAAGAATTCAATTTCGGCGCTGATCCGGAACCGCCACCCGCGCTCCCCCAGGGCTTGCAGGTTCCGGCGCAGTACACTCCGGGAACAGATGGGATAGGGATTCCCGTCCAGGTCGGCCACATGGCAGATCAATCGGGCCACCGCCCCGTCCCGTGGCCGCCAGGGAAAGATCACGAACGTTTCCGGGTCGGGGACGAGCAGGATCTCTCTTTCCCGGCTGCCGCTGAAACCTTCGACGATGGCGCTGTCAAAAGTGAGCCGGCCTTCCAGGGCGCGGTTCAGCTCCTCGACGGTGATGGCCAGGTTCTTGAGGGATCCGGTGAAATCGGTGACCTGCAGCCGGACGAATTTCACACCGGTTTCCGCGGCCAGGGCCAGGACTTCTTCGGCCGCCCGGCGGTTGATTTCCATAGTAGACTCCCCCTTTTCAACTCAAAAAGAAATGCCCCAAGCAGGCTCCCCACGGGAGTCCACCTGGGACATCGTTGCCCCAAAAACGTTATGATTAATCTAACCAGTCCCTATTATATTGTGAAGAGACGACAAAAGGCAAGCGTTTTTTCGCGCTTTGTGCTTTCCTACGGTTGGTGATTCTTGTCCCGGCCTTTCTTCCCTTGGCCGGAGGAGAGCTTCTCAATCACCTCCCGGGCCATTCCGGCCAGCGGCCGGCAGGTGTCCATGCTGAGTTTCTGCAGGTACCGGTACGCCTCCGGCTCGGTGAACCCCTTCTTTTCGACCAACAGGCCCTTGGCCCGCTCAACGAGTTTTCTGGACTCCAGGGTCTTCTTCAGGCGCATGTTTTCCTGCTCTAGGGCCAGCAGGCGCTTGAAATTGGACCGGGCTATTTCCACCGCCAGGTACAGATCATCATCGCTGTACGGAACCAGCAGATAGCTGAAGAGCCACCCCGTGCCCGACAGTTGCGCAAGCCTGGTGCAGTCCGCGGTGACGAATACGATCGGGGCCAACCGGTGATCGTCGATGACCTGGGCCACTCCCAGTCCCCCGTAATCCGGGAGGGCGGGGTCCAGCAAGACCAAGTCGGGCTGGGTCTCAAAGGCCAGGCGCAACACGTCCTTGGCCTCCCATACCCGGCCGATCACCAGATGACCGGCTTTAAGGAGCTTGGCCCCGAGCTTCTTGGCCTCGGCCTCGTCCTTGACCGCAATCAGGACGCGCAGTTGCGGCATTGACCTTCCCCTTCTCCAGCGCTGCCACTATTGTATCACGTCCGGTCCGGAGCGACACAATCAGCATTCCTTCGTCAACAGCGCCCGGTAAGCCTGCCGGAGCAGAACCGTCCGGGGGCCGGGAACAGCTGCGCCGAGCGGCACCCCGTCCAGCGCCGCCAAGGGGATCAAACCCCCCACCGTGTTGGTCAGGAAAACCTCGTCGGCGGAGAGCATATCTTGCGCCCGCACCGGCGCTTCGCGGAACTCCAGGCCCAATCCCCCGGCCAATTCTTTAATGATTCCCCGGGTCAGACCCGGCAGCAGCCCGTCCGACAACGGAGGCGTTTGCAGCACACGGCCCCGGACCACGAAAAGGTTCGTGACCGTGCCCTCGGTGTAAACACCCCGTTCGTTGATCAGGAGCGCCTCGTCGTACCCCGCGGCTAATGCTTCCCGCCGGGCCAGGGTATGGCCGGCCCGCGAAACCGTTTTGACCGACAGAAGCGGGTCCCCCGAAAAAACAGGCCGGGGGCAGGTGCCGGCGGTCCAGAACACCGGTTGTTCCATCTCCGGGGACAAGGGAAAGGCGGTGACCACCACGGTCGGCGTACCCACGGCCGGTGCATCGGCGGCCGGTACACCCGCGGCCGGTCCGGTACCGGGAGCACTTTCCGGGCCAGCGGTCACCGTCAGGCGCAACCGTGCGGCGGTCAGGCCGTTCGCCTGCAGGGTGAGCGCCACCGCCCGGCTCAGAGCGGCATGTTCCGGAACGCCGTTTAAGCCCAGCCGCCGGCAGCCGCCGGTCAGGCGCTCGAGGTGCGCCTCCAGCCGGAACACCTTTCCCCGGAAAGACCGCATCGTCTCAAACACCCCGTAACCCAAGAGAAACCCGGCATCAAACGGGGAAACCGCGGCTTCGGCCGCCGGCACCAGGCGGCCGTTAACCCAAAGCAGCACCGGCCTCATCCTCCTGAATCTGGTCGCCCCTCATAAAAACCAAGATAACTGCCGAAGACCAGACTGCGCCGCACCACTTATAAACATCCACGGTATTTCGGGCTTCCCAGGGCCGCGAACAACGCCCGTGCTTTGTCCAACGTCTCCCGGTACTCGGCCTCCGGCTCCGAATCGGCCACGATGCCGCCGCCGGCGTGAAACCACGCCCGCCCGCCGCGGAGTACTATGGTCCGAATCGCGATGTTTAAGTCCAGACGGCCGTCGAAGCTGAAGTAACCGGCGGCACCGGTATACACGCCCCGGGGCACCGGTTCCAGTTCCTCGATGATTTCCATGGCGCGGATTTTGGGCGCGCCGGTGATCGAACCGCCCGGAAAGGTCGCCCGCAGGAGAGCGGCGACGCCGGTCCCCGGCCGGAGCCGGGCCTCCACCGTGGACACCAGGTGCCAGACCGTCGGGAAAGGCTCCAGGACCAGCATTTCCGGAACCCGGACCGAGGCCGGTTCGGCCACGCGGCTCAAGTCGTTGCGCTCGAGGTCCACGATCATTATGTGCTCGGCCCGGTCCTTCCCGCTGGCCAGGAGTTCACGGGCCAAACGAGCGTCGGCCTCCGGCGAGGGGCCGCGCGGGCGGGTGCCTTTGATCGGGCGGGTGTGCACGACGCCGGTCAGGGGATCCAAGTGCAGGAAACGCTCCGGGGACGCGCTGACCACGGAGAAGTCCGCGCCTTCAATCAAGGCGGAAAACGGCGCCGGGTTTTGGCGGCGGAGCCTCCTGAACAGGGCGTGGGCCGACCCCGGCCAGGGCACCGAAAACCGCTGGGCCAGGTTTACCTGGTAGACGTCCCCGGCCCAAATGTGGTCCTTGACCCGGCGCACCGCCTCCAGGTAGGCGGCCCGGTCAAAGCTCGAACTTACGGGCCCGGGCGGCCACAGCCGGCCCGCTGACCCGCTGACCCGACCCGCTGACCCGCTGACCCATGTACCACGAGCAGATACCCCCGGGTCTCCCGAGCAGATACCCCCGGGCACCCCGAGCCGGTGCCCCGGCTCCGGCGGGGCGCAAGCCGCCCTTTCGGCGGCCGCCGCCACCACTTCCCGCAGCAAGCGCATCCTGGACGCCGCCCGTTCGGCCCGGGCACTTCCGGCGGCCGGCAGCCCGGTGGAGGTCAGATAGAGAAGTCCTTCCCGGCGGTCCAATGCCAGCACGGCGTCGTAAAAGCCAACCCGGAGCACGGGCAAATCCAAGTCGTCGGGACGGCCGGGCCGCGGCTCCACGAAAACCCGGAGGCCGTACGCCAAAAACCCGATTCCGCCCGCGGGCAGGGGCGTGGGTCCGGCACCGGCCGGCAGGGCGTATGCCTCCAGAAGGTCTTGGAGGGTGTCCAGAGGGTCCGCCTTGAACTCCCGGTTACAGCCGCCGGAAACCCGGCAGCAACCGTCCAACCGGCACTCCAACACGGCAAAGGGATCAAATGCGGCAAAACACCACCGGCCGGAAGGGTACAAGCCGCCCGCCCGCGGTTCCATCCCGCTGTCCAGGATCGCCAGACCCGGCCGGTTTCCCAGGACGGTGTAGAGCGCTTCCGGATCGCCGGGCCAGGGCCGGGTCTCGATCAGCATCCCAGAATGGCCCCCTTGGAAAAAAACAGGCTCACGGTCCCCGTCACACGGCACCAGGCCAGCGGGATGAGTGTATCTGGCTAGGATTCGCGTTTCAAAACTCACAAATACTGAGCATCGCCTTCTTCCTTATATTGTAACCGCTCCTTACCATAGACTCAACGTCAAATCCTCTACGTCCGGCGCTTATCCTAACGGATTTGGGGCCGGGGCCCCCGGTCCAAGGTGGCGATCAGAACCGCGAATACCAACAACAGCGCGCCGGCGGTTGAAAAGGCGAACCCAAAGCCGAGCAGGGCGACCACACTCCCGAAGGCAAAAGAGCCCGCCATAATCCCCGCGTCGATCCCGTTTTCAAATAGACCCAGGGAAGCCGCGCGCAGCTTGCGTCCGGCCGCGTCCACCACCCAGGCGACCAGCAGGGTGAGGGAGGCCGAGTAGCCGGCGCCGGCCACCGCGGCGCTGACCACCATTGCCGTTCCCGGTGCCGGCAGGCCGAGACAGAGAATGCCCGTGCCGAAAAGGACCAGCGACGGCACCAGCACTTTGCGCCGGCCGAAGGCATCCGACAGGCGCCCGGCAACCACCCCGGCAACCAGACCGCTGAAGGCAAAAACAGTGAAATAAAGGCCGAAATTCTCGATTCCCACGCGTACCGCGTACAGCGGGAGAAACGTGAGCAAAACACCGTAGGCCAAGCCGCAGGCGGAGGTCGCCCAGATCAAAAGACGCAGGGAGCGGGAAGCAAGAGCAGCCTGAAACCCGTGCGGGGCCGGAGTCCCCACACGGGCGCGCACCGGTTCCCGAACGGCCGAAAGCGGCACCATTCCGGCAAGCCCCAGTATGGAGATCAGTCCAAACAAGGTCTGAAAACCGTAGTGCTCGACAATCAGGACCGCCACCGGCGGCCCCGTGATCAGAGCGGTGAGGATGATCAAGCGCTGCAGGCCCAGGACGGTCCCGCGCCGTGCCACCGGGCTCAAGTCGGCGATTAGGGTGTTCGCGGCCAGCGGGTAGAGCGCCAGGCCCAGGGCTTGAATCAGACGAACAAGCAGCAAATAGGCCGTAGATGAACCAGCCAGCAGAATAAAGAGCGGCGCGGTCACCAGGGCCAGGCCGCTCACCAGCAGGGAAAGCCGGCGGCCGTACCGGTCCACCCAGGACGCGAACAGGAACCGGAAAAGCACCGCCGCCCCGGCCAAAAGGGTATTGTACCAGGCCGCCGTCCAGTCGCCGCCTCCCAGTTCGAGCACGTACAGGGGCATAATAATGAAAGCCAGATGCAGGTTCACAAAAACCATAAAAGACCCGGCGAATAACAGCATCAAGCCCTGGTCCAGCCAAATCGACCGCAAGGTGGACGCGCCCCCGCTTTTCTTTTCATTATTGATCCTGCGCCGGATTTAATGCGAAACACCGCCGGCGAAAAAGGTGAAAAAGGGTCGAGTAGGAGCGGGCCTCTTCTGCCCAGGGAAAAGGGTCCAGGCCCCTAACACTTTTTTGTGCTACCGGAGGATCTTCCGGTCTGTTATTCTACAATTGCCGGCAAATTCCTGGAGCGGCCCGTTCCTATCCGGCCTTGAACGTGGAATACTGAAATACTGCTCCTGCCGTAGCGTGCGCCATCAACTTGCCGGCGTCCGGCCTTGAACGTGGAATACTGAAATGAGGAGGGTGTAAACTTGGCCACCGTGGCGGTTGCGCTGAGCGGGGGCGTGGATAGTTCAACCACCGCCCTTTTGATGAAAGAGGCCGGCCACCGGGTGTTCACCCTGACGATGGCCACGAACAACCGGGTGGTAGCGGAGGCGGCCCGGGTATCCGCTTTTCTGGGCCTGCCCCACCACGTGCCGGACTTCAGTGAGCTCTTTGAACAACGGGTGATTGGTCCGTTCTGCGCCGCCTACCTGGAGGGGCGCACCCCCAACCCGTGCGTCGCCTGCAACCGGAACTTGAAATACGGGGCGCTTTTCCGTCAAGCGGTCGAATGGGGCGCCGATTATTTCGCCACCGGGCACTACGCCCGGGTGCGTTTTGAACCCGAACCGGGCCGGTATGTCCTGCTGCGCGCCCGCGACCCCCGTAAGGACCAGAGCTATGTCCTGTTTCACCTGGACCAGGAGCGGTTGTCCCGCCTGCTCCTGCCCTTGGGGGAATTGACCAAGGAAATGGTGCGGCAAAAAGCGCAGACGGCCGGTATCCCCTTCGCGGCGGCCGAAAGCCAGGAGATTTGTTTTGTTCCGGGAGACGACTACCGGGCGTTCATCCGCAAGCGGTGCGGGCGGCCGGTTACCGAGGGGCCTTTCATGGACCGGCACGGAAACATCCTCGGACGGCACCAAGGCATACCGTTTTACACCATCGGCCAGCGCCGGGGTCTGGGGCTGGCCCTGGGCAAGCCGGTGTTCGTGCTCGGTTTCGACCGGAAACAAAATGCGGTGATCGTCGGTCCGGAGGAGGAACTGTGGCGCACCGATCTCCTGGCGGTGGAAGTGAACTATATCGTGCAACAGCCCGACGACGGCACCCCCATCGAAGTCCAGATCCGCTACCGGACCAAGGCCGCCCCCGCCCGCCTCTACCCTGAACCGCCTGACGCCGCTCGGATCCGTTTTGAAAAGCCCCAGCGGGCGATCTCCCCGGGACAAGCCGCCGTCTTCTACCAGGGAGAACGGGTGGTCGGCGGGGGCATCATCAGTTGCGCCGCAGGGTGAACCGCACCCGGTCTTTTTCGTAAGCGATGTCGGTCAGGGTCATGAACCGGAACCGGTCACCCATTGAGAACGCCCCCTGGTCTCCAGCCATGAAGGCGAGCGTTGAGGCGTCGATCTCCAGATCGTCAATGGTCACGGTTTGGGCGCGGAACACCACCGCCTCTCCGCCGGAGACGGGAACCAGGTGCCCGAAGACCCGAAACTCGGGCCGTCCCTGGGCGTCCAGGCTGGTCGCCGTGATTCCGCGGTGGTCGATGTCGATCCGGAGGCCGGCCCCAGCGTCCTCGGCCGCGTTGGCCAGGGCCCGGTTGATGGTCCGGGAACCGACCTCGATCAACATGTTGCGTCCTTGAAAGTAGATCCGGTCCGGCTGCACGTCCCGGGCTAGGATGATGTTCAACTGTCCCAGCAGGTTGTTCAGCGGGGCGAGCGACTCCTGCCACCGCCGTTCCAGACCCGACAACCGGTCCGCCATTTCGTGCGAACGGCCGCGGATGTCGGCCAGCAGCCCCGACCTGCGGTTTTGCACCCGCTGGAGTTCGGCGAGGCGTTCCGTTATTCTGCTGCGGGCGGTCTTTACTTCGGTTTCGAGAAACGCGAGTTGGTGCAAACGTTCCTTGATGGCGGCGCTCTGGGTGCGTACCTCGTTCAACAGCATGCCCTCGCGTTCAACCAGCAGAACGGCAAACTCCAGGCGCCACAGGAAATCGGCCAAGCTTTCCGCCTGCAGCAGCGAAGCAAACACCGGCAGGCGGCCTTCCTCGTACAGGTAACGCAACCACCGCCCCAACCGCTCGTGTGTTTTCGCCAGGCGGGTTCGGGCCTCGGCCAAGCTATGCTCCGCCAGCGCCCGGGATGCGGCCAGCTCCGCCAGCCGCTCTTCGGAGCGGACCCGGTCTTCCTGCAGCCCCATCAATTGCAGATTGAGCGTGAGCAGTTCGGCGGCAAGCTCACGTTCAAGTGTCTGGAGCTCGCCCGGGCTCAGATGCTCCAGGTCCGGGACCGCCGCCGCCGGCACATCGCGGAAAACGCCGGCCATTAAAAAGGCCGACAGCACCAGACCACAAAGCAGGGTACAGCAGGGTTTACGCCACATCGCAATACGCACTCCCGGTTGTGAAAAACCAGCCTAAAGAATCCGGTTTTATTATTATTATTGGCTGTCTGTAAAAAAAACCCTTTAAAAGCCGAAGACCTCGGGCAAGACGCGGTCGCGCTGAAAATGTCCGTTGGAGTAAACTTCCTGTAAAAAGCCGGGAGCCCCTGCGGGGCTCCCTTAAGGCGGTTTTTTAGGCAGATCCCATCAACTGGTTAACGGGTTTTCAGGATCACCATGTTGGGCAGGTAGTCGACGTTAACACCAAGTTCCTCGGCGATGAAGCGCAGCGGAACCAGGACCCGGCCGTTCGCGATAGCCGGCGCGACTTCCAGCAGGGACTCGTGGACCACACCATCGAAGATCACATCGGTGCTGCCCACTTGAAGGATGACTTCCCTGCCGTCCAACTCAAAAGTGACCTGCTGGTTTTCCGCATCCCAGGCAAACGTGCTGCCCAGAGTCTCACCCGGTTTCCGGAGCGGCACCATCGTCCGTCCCTTGAGAACCGCTGGAGGCACGTCGAAGTTCACTTCCCCGCCGTTCATGAACACCCGGAACGCCTTATCGCCCTTCGCCTTGAGCAGGCGATGCAGATGGGTGTAACCGTTCAGGTCCCCGGGAGCATAACGGAGGGCTTTCCGGAAGAAAAACTCGGCGCGCTCGTACTCCCGGAGCTGTTCCAGGAGTTCGGCTATATCCTGAATCAACGCAGTCCGGGCAGCGTCATCGAGATCAGGGTCTTTGAGTTCCTCCAACATATCCAGCAGATCATTGATTAAGTCAATGAACTCCTGCCGGGCTACCGGGTCTGAGTCGATCTTCTTCAACTGTCCCGGGGGCAGTTTAGCCACTATCTCAAGCTCATCGAGCAGGCCTTGCCCACCGCGGGCGGCGATTAAATCAGTCAGCACCTGCCGGGCCTCCTCGCTCGCCCCGTTCCGGACCACGTTCTGATACGCATTCAAGAGTCCCCCGAGGCTCGGGTGGCCGTCAAGCTTCTTCGCGAGCCCGGGAGGTGTCCGGGGGGGACCCCCCGCGTTGTTTTTGTCCTCGTCGGCAAAGGCCGGCCCGCCAAAGCATCCGATTGCGAACAGGCAGGCCAAGAGTACCGCCAGTAGTCTTTTTAGTTTCACTTTCTTGCTTACCTCCTTACAATTCACCCTCAACTAGAAATCAACAAGCTACCGTCCTGTATTTTGTGTGCCACCACCCCTTTCCTTATCAACACGGATCGTTCTTGTTTGCGCCCTATCACTTTTGTCCGTTCCGCTTCCCGGAAAATCCTCCCGGAAAGACGGTCCTTTCCCCCCTGGCTCGGTCTGCAGTTCCGGCGGCGTTCCGACTTCTTCTTCCGCGACGGCGTTCGCAGGCGCGGGATCGTCTTGATCCCCGCCCGTTGAGCTCTGGGGCGGATCTGCCGGTACCGCCGGCACGCCGTGTTTCCCGCCCGGTTGTGCGGACGGCTTACCGGGGAAGGCCTTTGGGTCTTCAACCCGCCGGCCGTGACCGGGCGGAGTCTCCGGTGCCTGTGAACCGGGATCGACGGGCGTCTCTTCCCCGGACCTCCCCACCCGTCCCTGCATGGTGGCCAGGGCGGCCACGGCCATCCCGAAGTCCCGGCCTTCCAGGTTCAGGGCCTCCCGCAGCTTCCCGGCCCGTACGGTGTCCGTATCCAATGCAATCCCTCCTTCGAGGGCCTTTTGCCAAATCACGTAATGTGCCGGGGATAAGGCCGCATGCCGGGCCCGCTCCCGGGACTCAATGGAACAGTTGAGGATGTAGACTCCGGTCTGGCCGCCGGCGTCCTCCAGTTTGGCCTGGATAACGGCAAACAGTTCGGCCTGCAAAGCAGACCGGCCTTCCTCACCGCTAAAGGTGGTGGTTACGACCAGGTGCCTGACCTCCGGTCCCCGGCCCAGGTAACCGTGTTCCTGGCAGGCCCGGACCACGGCCGCCACGGCCTCGGCCGCCGGGAGCCCGACGAGGTCGAGTTTCTGCACCAGACCGACACCGTCGGTGTTGAGGGCTTCCACCCCGATCACCGTCAGAGAACGGTCAAGGGCCAGCTCGATCCCGGGATTGACCTCCACCCCGACGTATGCGTAAACCGCCGGTCCGGGGGTGAAACGGGGCATGGCCAGAAATGCCGCCAGGAACAGGACCATAAAGGAAGCAGCGAGGGCCAGCAGCCGGGTCGGTCGGCGGTATCGAACCAGGTCCGCCGCAGTGAACGGGACCTCCTGCCCGGTTTGAATCCCGGGCCGTTTCCTGATTTCCACAAACTCAAAGTCCGCGGTCAAAATTACTGCCGAGCGGGATTTCACCCGGCAGACCACTCCCCTACCAGCCACTTTCAGCACCACCTTCCGCGCCTCGGACATACTCCCGCAGGAGGGGAAAGTCCCCACCCAAGACCACGTACACTCCTATAATGTATCTTCGGTGCCGTTGGATCGTTTTAGGGTTAAGGACCAGCTGCCGGAGCAGAAGAGTGAAGGGCAGTTTTTTCTTCCGCTCGAGGCTGGCCCGCAGCTCTGGATCTTCCAGGACGCGGCGGGCGATGCCGATCGCCATCCGCCGTGAATCCCGGTGCCTGGGCGTCTCCCGGACCAGGTCCTCCAGCGTGATCCCGAACTCGCCCAGTCGCGTGGCGAATCGCTCAATCTCCTCGCGGACGCCGTCCTCCGGAAGGGTGAAATCAGATTCCACCGTCTCTTCGGGCGGCTCCGCCTGGGGTAACTCGGGGGAGAAACGGCGGGAAACCCGGTAGTGATCGACCAGGCGCCGGTTGATCACCTGCCGGGCAAAACCGTGAAAAGAGGCGCCCCTGCCGGCGTCATACCCGTCAACCGCTTCGTTGAACGCCAGGAGCGCTATGCTGTACTCGTCCATATCCCTGATCCCGCCCCGGCGCGGGACGACTTTGGCCACACAACCGGCAATGAAGGACTCGCTGGCGGCAATCAATTCCTCACGCGCATTCCGGTCACCTTTCTGTGCCCGTTTCAACAGGGCGGCTACATCTTCTTCAGCTTCCCTCCGGCGCGGCATCCAACCGCCCCCTCACCCCGAAGACTCCATGATTCGTACGAATACACTCTAGAACTATTATCGGTGCGCTTCGCATCTCGATCAAGGTTTTCGGCCGGCGGTAGGTTAGAATATGGACAGGGGTGGTTTTAAGTGGATGACTCATTGCAACAATTGCGCCGGGTACCCCTATTCGCCCGGCTGGAGCCCGGGGACCTGGAGAAAATCGCGGCCCAGATGCACGAACGGCGCTTCGGCAAGGGTCGAATCATCTTCACGGAAGGAGAACCGACCTGTGACCGGCATCACAGCGGGCGGCCCCTTTCCGGGATATGATGTCCATAAAAGAAGCTGGAGAGGAGGACCATCTCGTGACGCAGAGAATCAGACGCAAGGTCATCAGCATCGATGAGGAAAAGTGCACCGGCTGCGGCCTGTGTGTCCCCGACTGCCCCGAAGGCGCCCTGCAGGTGATCGACGGCAAGGCCCGCCTGATCAGCGAACCTCTTTGTGACGGCCTGGGTGCCTGTCTGGGCGGCTGCCCCGAAGGGGCCATCACCATCGTGGAAAAGGAGGCGGTGCCGTACGATGAAAAGCAGGTAATGGCGAATATCGTCCGGCAGGGCGACAACGTGCTAAAGGCCCACCTAGAACACCTTCGGGACCACGGTCAAACGGACTACCTGCGGGAGGCGCTGGAATTCCTCCGGGAAAAGAACCTTCCGGTGCCCCACTTTATCGGCGCGGTACAGAAACGGGTTGGCGCGCTGGAGTTCCTCCGGGAAAACAACCTTCCGGTTCCCCCCGGGTTTGAGGGGCGCGCTCGGCCCAACGGCTTCGCGGCCTGCCCCTGTTCCGGAAATCTGGGACCCGAGACTGTCCGTGACGAGGCCGCCGGTATCGGGAGCACGTCCTCCCTGCGGAACTGGCCGGTGCAGTTGCACCTGGTGCAACCCGCCGCCCCGCACTTCCGGCAGGCGGACCTGCTGCTGGCGGCGGACTGCGTCGCGTATGCGCTGGGCGATTTTCACCGGAGCCACCTGCCGGGAAAGGCACTGGCCATCGCCTGCCCCAAGCTGGACGCCCGCCAGGACCTCTACCCGGAGAAACTGAAGGCGTTCCTGAACGAAGCCGGGATCCGCAGCCTGACCGTGATGACGATGGAGGTGCCCTGCTGCGCCGGCCTGCTCACGCTGGCGAAAAGCGCCTGGCAGGACGCCGGCGGGGAAATTCCCCTGCGTTCCCTGGTGGTCGGAACCCGCGGCGGCAGTATCCGAGAGACCATCTGGTAAGGCTGAACGCAAAAACAGCCGGACGCCGTGCAGGAAGGCGTCCGGCTTTCGGTTATGCATCCACCAGTTCAATCGACCCGGTGGGACACATGTCCGCGCACGCTTCACATTCCAGGCAAGCTTCCGGATGCACCACCCGAGACACGCCGGTCACCTCAAAGACTTTGGGCTCCGCCGGGCAAACGGCGAAGCAGGTGCCGCAGGCGATACAGGTCGGCTCGTTGACGACCGGATACAACCGCACCGGCCAACCCCCTCTCCCGTGCCGGTCTTCCTGATCGATTCTATTTTGACCGGGAAAGGTTGTCAAACCCGCATATCCAAAGATTGGCCGAATACCCGGCGCTGTACAATAATAAGCTTTCTGAAAAGGGAAACGGGAGGGCGATGGAGTGCTGCGTAAACGTTGGCTCTTGCGCCGCTGCGCCCACTGCGGCGACGGTTGCCTGCCTTCGTCCCGGGCAAGACGTTAAACTGCCCGCCGTCCTTTTCCCGCTCGATTTTGACCGCGTTCACGCCTGAAGGAAGAAAACCTGATTGGTTGCCGCCGGGCTTTTTACCCCCGGAGTCCCCAAAGGGTCACCTGCAGTTGCCGCACGGTACCCCCGGCCTCGATCCGGACCGGGTGGGGAAGCTGGTTACGGAATTTAAAGTCGGCGGCGCCGTAGGAAACGGCGGCGTCCCGGCCCACGGGCACGTATCCCACCGGCTTGGAGTGGGCGTGGCGTTCGATGACGGTCAGGCCGGCATTCAGCACGGCGCCGTACAGCACCGTGGAGGTCCGGCACACCCCCCCGCCCCGCGCCGGGACGTGGCGGTCGCCGCTGATGGCGTAGCCGATCACGAAACCGCGTTCGGCCGACCGGGGCCCGACCGTTTGGTTGTAGGAGAACACCTGCCCGGGCGCGATGGTGATTCCGTTCAGGTAAGCGGCGGCCTGCACCGCGTTGAGCATATTATTGTGGTTTTCACCGCCCGGATTGAAGTTCACCAGGCAGGAACCGATCCGGCGTTCAAGCGGCAGGGTGACCGAATTGAGCCCCGACGCCAGGGCCTCCCGCAGAACGGCGACGGCGCCGGGCGCCACGGTGAGTCCGGATAGTCCGCCCGGGTCCAGTTCCGCCTCCATCAGTGAGATCAACCCTTCCAGCACCTGGTCCGCCCCGGCCGCGGGCAAAAGCCAGGTGCGGCCCGGCAGCACCGGGTTCTCGGGATTCAACTCCTCGGGCGCCACCCCGGGCGCCACCTCGACGGCAACTTCCGGCATCCGGCCGTGGGGGGGTGTAACCGTCGGCCCGGGAGCCGTGGGCGCCGGCGGGCTGTCCGTCACCGCCGTCTCTGCTGAATGGTCCAACAAACCGATGAACCAGAACTGTTCCCCCTGCTCCCCGACCACGACCCGGGTGAAGGCCGCGGACCTGAAAGCCGGTGGCGGGGGGCTCAGGAAACCGGAGAGCAGGGTGTCGGGCACGAAGGTCATCCCGCCCACCGACCGCGCCGGCACCTCCAGAAATTCGCCCCGGCCGTCCACTGCGGCGGTGTCCCGGCCGGGAACCACCCGCAGCACCCGCCCGCTACAGTAAGCCGTAGCCCCTTCACCGTCCCAGCCCACCGTCGTCCCCCGGTACTCAAGGACGGGGCGGAGCGGCACCATTACCGCCGCCCCGGCCGGTCCGGCTCCCGCCACGAACAGGACGATGAACGCCAGAACCGTTGCCGGAAACCACTTCATGTCCAAAGACCTCCGCACCGCTGATCACTGATTGCCCTAAGATATATGGGTATGCGGGTGGACTGTAATTAGAACCAATAATGGTATTTATTGTCAGGCAGGCTTAGAAATAATAAATTACAATGAATTGTCATTTGGAAATGCGGTAGATTTTTGCGGAGGGGAGAAAACTAACTACACTTCGCAAGACTTGACCCCTGGAGGCCGGAAGATGACCGAAGAGCAGACGGCGGTGCAAAAAGAAATCGACAAGCTGGTGTCCGCGGCCCGGAACGCGCTGGAGCAGTTCCGCGGGCTGGACCAGGAGCAGGTGGACGATATCGTCCGGTCCGCCGCCCTGGCCGGATTGGCGCGGCACATGGAACTCGCCCGGATGGCTTTTGAGGAAACCGGCCGGGGGGTGTACGAGGACAAAATCCTAAAAAACCTCTACGCCGTGGAGTACGTCTACGACAGTATCCGGGACCGGAAGACGGCCGGGGTGGTCTACGAGGACCCGGAGACCGGCTACCGGGAAATCGCCGAGCCGGCCGGGGTGATCGCGGCCCTGATCCCACTGACCAACCCCACTTCGACCACTTTATTCAAGGGGCTGATCGCCCTGAAAACCAGAAACCCGGTGGTATTCAGTTTCCACCCCGGAGCCAAGCGTTCCAGCGCCGCCGCCGCCAAGGCCCTGCTGGAAGGCGCCGTGGCCGCGGGCGCCCCGGCCCAATGCCTGCTCTGGATCGAGGACCCGACGGTGGAGGCGGCCCGGGCGCTGATGCGCCACCCCGGGGTGAATCTGATCCTGGCCACCGGGGGGACCGCCATGGTGCGCGCCGCATACAGCGCGGGCATCCCGGCCCTGGGGGTCGGCCCCGGAAACGTGCCATGCTACATTCACCAATCCGCCCGCCTGGAACAGGCGGTGACCGACCTGATCCTGAGCAAGACCTTCGACCACGGGATGATCTGCGCCTCGGAACAGGCGCTGATCGTGGACCGGGCCGTGGCCGGCCGCGTCAAAGAGCTGATGGAGAACGCGGGCTGCCGGTTCCTGGACCCCGAGGAAACCCGGCTCCTGGAGCAGGTAATCACCGCGGGGCGGACCTGCTCCCTAAACCCGCAGGTCGTGGGCAAAAGCCCGGCGGACATCGCCCGCATGGCCGGTTTCGAGGTGCCTGGGGAGACCAAGGTCCTGGTGGCCGCGCAGGAAGGGGTCGGTCCCGACCACCCGCTCTCCCGGGAAAAACTCAGCCCGGTACTGGCCTTCTACGTGGTGGACGATGCCGAGACCGCCATCGAGCGGGCGGCGGAAGTGGTGAAATACGAAGGTCTGGGGCATACGGCGGTCATTCACGCCGCGGACCGGGAGGTGATTGAGAGCTATTCGCGCCGGGTACCCGCCGGGCGGATCGTCTTGAACTCCCCGGCCAGCCAGGGCGCCCTGGGCGAGCTGTACAACATATTAACCCCGTCGCTGACCCTGGGCTGCGGCTATATCGGTCACAACTCCACCACCGACAACGTCAGCGCCGTCCACCTGGTGGACATCAGGCGGGTCGCCCCGCGGCGCGCCGAAACCCAGTGGTTCCGGGTACCGCCGGAGATCTACTTCGAGCCCGGCTCCTTGAGTCACCTGAGCCGCCTTCCGGGTTTGGCCCGGGTGTTCCTGGTCACGGACGCGGTGCTCGCCGAACTGGGTTACGTGGACCGCGTGCGCCGCCACCTGGAGCGCCGGATTGAACCGGTCAAGCTCGAGGTGTTCTCCGCCGTCGAACCGAACCCTTCCCTGGAGACCGTGCGGCGGGGCACCAAGCGCCTGAGCGAATTCGACCCCGACACCGTCATCGCCGTGGGCGGCGGTTCGGTCATCGACGCCGCCAAGGCCATGTGGCTTTTTCACAATTATCCCGAGGTCCGCTTCGAACACCTGAAGCAAAAATTCATGGATATCCGCAAGCGGACTTACCTCCTGCCCGCGCGGCCGCGGAAAAGCCGCCTGGTGGCCGTGCCGACCACCTCCGGGAGCGGCTCCGAGGTCACCGCCTTCGCGGTGATCACCGACCGGGACCGGGACATCAAGTACCCGCTGGCCGACTACGCCATGACCCCCGACGTGGCCATCGTGGACGTCGACTTGGCGATGGGCCAGCCCCCGGGACTGACCGCCGACGCCGGCATGGACGTTTTGGGCCACGCCCTGGAAGCCTATGTCTCGGTGCGGGCGTCCGACTTCACCGACCCGCCGGCCGTCAAGGCCATTGAGTCGGTGTTCCGGTACCTGACCCGGGCTTACCGTAACCCCGGCGACCGCGAGGCCCGGGAGAAAATGCACACCGCCGCCACCCTGGCCGGCATCGCTTTCACCAACGCCTTTCTGGGCGTGAATCACAGCCTGGCGCACAAGCTCGGCAATGAGTTCCACATTCCGCACGGGCGCGCCGTCGCCGTGCTCATGCCTCACGTGATCGAATACAACGCCGAAACGCCCTCCAAGTACGCTCCCTATCCGAACTACGGGCACTACCAGGCCGCGGAGCGCTACCAGGAAATCGCCCGGTACCTGGGACTCCCGGCGTCAACCGCCGAAGAAGGGTCGGCGGCTTTGGCGGAGGCCGTGCGGCGCCTGACTGCGGAACTCGACCTGCCGCTGACCATCGCCGCCTGCGGCGTGCCGCGGGACCGGTTCGAGGACCGGCTGGCGCTGCTGGCCGAAATGGCCTACGAAGACCAGACCACGGTGACCAATCCCCGCCAACCCCTGGTGTCCGAACTGGTTGCCCTCTACCGCCGCGCCTATTGAAAGACCCCACCCGCCGCTTCGGCGAATGGGGTCTCAATAATACCGGTATGATCAATTCCTACCGGATCTGTTCCTTCTCCAGGGAGTTGGCCCAAAGCTTCCACTGCTCTTCCACCCAGGCGTCGATGAGTTCCGGGTCCAGGTCGCAAGACACGCTGAAATTCTCACACAAGGTCCGGTAATGCTTCCGCACGTGTTCTTTGATCTCGTTCCCCTGCATATCGTTGAGCGCCCGCCGCAGGCATTCCTTCAACGCCCACTTGTGGCCCCCGTCCACACTGCCCGCCATCTACGGTCCACCCCCCTTGCAATGTTGAAAGCGCTGTGCTGACACGGGGCATATACAGCGGTATTCTTCAGAGGCGCTCTTTCTCCTGCTTGAACCAAAAAAAACACAGCGTACCCCTGCATTTGACCGTTTCTTCCAGACCACTGGCAGGTCTTTTGGGAGGAGCATCAGTTCTCGCCTTGGTGTGAACCGTATCCCCGGCACGGACACCGGGGCCGGATGGCACGCGATTACCCGGTAAGCCACCGGGCGGGGCTTCTCCCAAACCGCCGGTCCATAGAACCGGTGACAGGCCCAGCACATCGGTACGCTGCGCATTGCAAGCCATGTGGAGGTTATTCGCCCCTTAGATGTTTAATCCTTCCAGCGCAGAAAATTTAAGGGGTAAAAAAAAGCGGTCAGAGTCTTTTTTGAAGTTTTGAGGTCTGACCCCGTCAGTCCTTGAAGCCCAGGTGCTGCAGTTGCCGTTCGTCCCGGCGCCATTTGGGCTTGACTTTCACCCACAGTTCCAGGTACACCCGCACGCCGAGCAGGCTCTCGATCTCCTCCCGGGCCAGCCGCCCGATGTTCTTCAACATCCGGCCGCCTTCACCGATCAGAATCGCTTTCTGTGATTCCCGCTCCACAATTACGTCGGCCCGGATCACCGTCACCCCTTTTTGGCCCGGGAACACTTCTGCGACGACCACGGCCACGCTGTGGGGCACCTCCTGGGCGGTCAAATGGAGTACTTTCTCCCGCACCAGTTCGGCCAAGATCACTTCTTCGGCCTGGTCGGACACGGTGTCTTCAGGATAGTACCGCGGTCCCGCAGGCAGGCACCCGACCACCAGGTCGACCAAAAGGCCGGTGTTCTCTCCCGTCCGGGCGGAAAGCGGCACAATTTCTCGAAACTCCATCTTCCGGC
This sequence comes from Bacillota bacterium, assembly GCA_040757205.1. Classification (NCBI taxonomy): domain Bacteria; kingdom Bacillati; phylum Bacillota; species Bacillota bacterium. The sequence goes on along the minus strand of JBFLXL010000002.1, from coordinate 217,307 downwards.
GCATCTCGTCGATGAGCGGCAGGAGCCTGGGCTTGGCGACCAGGTCGACTTTGTTGATCACCAGGAACACCGGCGTGCTTATCCCGGCCAGGCGTTCCAGAATGAACTCGTCCCCCGGTCCGCTCTCCCGGTGCGCCTCGATCAGGAACAAAATCAGGTCCACGTCCTTCAGGGTCTTCAAGGCCGTATCGACCATCATCCGCCCCAGCTGGTGTTTGGGCTTGTGAATCCCCGGAGTGTCCACGAACACCACCTGCGCGTCGTCTCTGGTGAGCACGGCCCGAATGCGGTGCCTGGTGGTCTGGGGCTTGTCGGAAATGATCGCCACCTTGCGGCCGACCAGGCTGTTCAAGAGCGTGGACTTGCCCACGTTGGGACGCCCGATGATGGTCACGAATCCGGACCGGTGTTCCGGCGGTTCACTCATTGCGTTGCTTTTGCCTTTCATTTAAGTCGGCTTGGCCCCGCCCCGGTGTTGCAGGCGGCAGGACCCACGCACGTAAAATACCCGCAGCCCGCTATTTTTTCTCCGTTATTTGTTCCAATCCCTGCAAGCCCTGATTTGCTTGCGTTATAACGGCCGCCGAGATGCACAACGAAGTAGCCCACGGGTTCCAATCTCTGCAAGCCCTGATCTGCTTGCGTTATAAAAGTCAGGCGTCCGTTCTGTGCAGGCGGAAAGCTTCGGGCAGAAGCTCGGAGAGGGTTCTCACCGTGAACTCGCCGCGGCCGTTGGCCAGGATCAGGCGAAGCTCGGGCGCGAATTCACTCAACACCTGGAGGCAGGCGCCGCAGGGAAGCGCGGTCTTCTCTCCTTCCACGGCCACCGCCAGGGCCGTAAACTCCCGGACCCCGGCGGCCACGGCCGAAACCACGGCGGCCCGTTCAGCACAGACCGTAAGGCCGTACGAAGCGTTTTCCACGTTGCACCCAGTGAAGACCCGGCCGCCGGGAACCAGGAGCGCGGCCCCCACCCGGAATCCGGAGTAAGGCGCATAAGCGTTTTGAAGGGCCGCCAGGGCCCGTTCGGCAAGCTCGCTGTCGGACAGCGCGGGAGAAGGGGGACTGGGGAAAAAAGGGGGACAGTCCCCTGGGGAAAGGGGGACAGTCCCCCTTTTTTCCCACTCCTCCAGCGCGGCGAGTACGGCCTCCTCCAGCGCGGCGAGTACGGCGTCTTCGCGTTCCTGCATCCGGCGCGCGTCCTCATCCCTTTCGTGATCGTAACCGAGCAGGTGCAGGGTGCCGTGCACAGCCAACCGGGCAACCTCCCAGGCGAGCCCGTGACCGTATTCGGCAGCCTGGCGCACCGCCGCCGGCAGGGAGATCACCACGTCGCCCAGGAGCAAAACACCCGGTTCATCTCCGGCCCCGGGCTCCTCTTCGCCCATGGGGAAGGACAAGACGTCGGTGGGCCGGTCTTGTCCCCGGAAACGGCGGTTGAGGTCGTGGATGTAGCCGTCGTCCACCAGGGCGACGCTCACTTCGACCCGCGGCCCGGCGCCCCCGGCCAATGCCGACTCGACGGCCATCGGTGAAGAAGGCTTTGGTCCGGTTTTTGCTGGACGCGGCTCAGGCATCCTCCCGGCCAATGCCGACTCGACGGCTCTGGTGACGAGGGAGGCCAGGCGCTCATCAACCGGGACTGTTTCCTGTAAGTTGCTTATGACGACGGTCATTTCCGGCCCGTCTCCTCTCGATCTCCTTACCGTCAGGATACTCAATCCGGTGGTGATAAATACCGGTGAACACCCGGCCGAAGGCGGCCGCGATCAGTTCCAGGTCCCGGAAGTGCAAGTCGCACTCGTCCAGCTGCCCGTCGGCCAGCTTGTCCTTGATCACCTTGCGGATCAGGCCCTCGATCTGGCCCGACGTCGGGTTGGGAACCGACCGCACCGCCGCCTCCACCGTATCGGCCAGCATAATCAGCGCCGCTTCTCTGGTCTGCGGTTTGGGACCTTCGTAGCGGAAGTCCTCCTCCCGCACCAGGTTCTTCGCGTCCTGCTGCAGCGCCTTGTGGTAGAAGAAAGTGATGAGGCTCGTCCCGTGGTGCTGCTCGATGATGTCCACAATCGCCTGGGGCAGCTTGACTTCCCGCGCGAACTCCACCCCGTCCTTGACGTGGGCGTTCAAGACCAGGGTGGACAGCCCCGGTGTAATCTTGTCGTGCGGGTTTTCCGTCGTCAGTTGATTCTCGATGAAGAAATAAGGACGCCGGATTTTTCCTATGTCGTGGTAGTAGGCGCCCACCCGGACCAGGATGGTGTCCGCACCCACCGCTTCCGCCCCCGCCTCCGCCAGATTTCCCACCAGGATGCTGTGGTGGTAGGTCCCGGGAGCGTCCAGCAGGAGCCGCTTCAACAGGGGCTGGCCGGGGTTGGCCAATTCCAGGAGCTTGACCGCGCTGGTGATCCGGAAGGAACTCTCCAGGAAGGGCAGCGCCCCGTTCGCCAACACCGAGGACAAAAGGCCGTTGGCCGTGCCCAGGATCAGGCCGGACATCAGCAAAAGGCCCCAGGAGGTATCGGTCACCAGCCCGATCGTCATTATGGCCGCGATGTTCGCCACCGCGACCCAGGCCCCGGCCCGGACCAGGTCGGTGCGCTGGCTGAGTTTGGACACGCTGAACACCCCGGCCATCCCGCCCAGGAGGCCGACTAGGGCAAAGCGCATGTCGTTCCCCGTCATGACCCCGACCAGAACCGCCAAAACAACCACCATGATCAGCGCCAGGCGGAAATCCAGCAGGATCGCCACCAGCATCCCCACGGACGCCACCGGCACCCCGTAGCCCATCAGCCGGCCGAACTCGGGCCATTGCGTGACCTGGGTGGCCACCAGCACCTTGCCGATCCCCATTACGGCCAGGACGATGATCCCCAACATGTAAAGGTAAGCGACATTCCCGTATATCTCCCGGTGCTCGCGCCGGATGTAAAACAGCACGGCCCCCATCAGGAGCACCATCAAGAGCATTGTGCCCAGAACGCTTTTGAAGGGCAGGGGCGGTTGCAACACTCCGGCGGCCTGGAGTTTCACCAGGTGCTCCGAGGTGACGATCTCCCCTTCGCCGATGATCTTCTGCCCCTTCAGCAAAGTCAACTGGATCGGCGCCACCTGGTCCATGGCCGCCTGCCGCAGTTGTTCGGTGCGCGACGCGTTGTAAAAGGCGTTCGGCCGCAGCAGGGTATTGACCAGGTCTTGGGCCAGCAACTCGTACGACCGGCTCCAGCCGGCGTCCCTGATACCCTCGGCCAGAGACTGCTTGGTGTCCGCCAGGTTCTCCTCGGCCACCCCTTGACCGGTTTCCATCGCCCGGGTGACCATCACGGTCAGTTCTTTTTCCACCGCGGTGGTGGTCGCCGGGTCTCCTCCGGCCAGGCTTGCCAGCGCATCGGCCGGCAAGGTGAAGGGAATGACTTGCTTGAGGGCCTCAACCTTCTCCTGGGTGTTCTTGTTTTCGTCCTGCTGCGCGTCCCTGATTCCGGACATGACGTCCGTTATCTCCTCGCGCACGGCCAGGGTGACCTGCGGGTCAAAATCGTACTGCCGGGCCACCATCTGGGCGGCCCGCTGCCGGGCTTCCTCGGTTTTGACCCGGTCCTCAAAGGTGGTGGTTTCCGGAGCCTTGATGGTATCCGGGGAGGCCTGTCCCGCCTGCAGGCGCACCTGCTGGGGGAAGAAGTCGACGCAGACGATGAGGGTCAAGAACAACAGGAACAACAAGGCCGCACCCGCCCGGCGGACCTTCTGACTGCGGAAAACGGAAGGCACGCCGCGCCCGGCGTATACCACCAGGTCACGCAGACCCACTAGGCGGTCACTCCTCTTTCAGCCTCCCGGCCCGCTCGTAGGCTTCCACGATCTTGATCACCAGCGCGTGACGGACGGTGTCGGCCCCGGTCAGGTAGATGAATTCGATCCCGGCGGTCCCCGAGAGCACCTCTTCGGCCTCGATCAGCCCGGAGGCCTGTCCCCTGGGCAAATCGACCTGAGTGATGTCACCGGTAACCACCGTCTGGGACCCAAAACCCATCCGGGTCAGGAACATCTTCATTTGCTCCGGGGTGGTGTTTTGCGCCTCATCCAGGATGATGAAGGCGTCCTCGAGCGTCCGTCCCCGCATGTAGGCCAGGGGAGCGATTTCGATAATGTGCCGGTCCAGGTAACGCCGGGTGCTTTCCACGCCCAGCACGTCAAACAAGCTGTCGTACAAGGGACGCAAATACGGGTCGACCTTTTCCTGAAGGTCCCCGGGCAAAAACCCGAGTTTCTCACCGGCCTCCACGGCCGGCCGGGTCAGGATCAGGCGGCCCACTTCTTTGTTGCGCAACGCCCGCACCGCCATCACCACGGCCAGGTAGGTCTTCCCGGTCCCAGCCGGCCCGATGGCAAAAACCACATCCTTTTCGGACATGGCCCGGACGTATTTCTGCTGTCCCAGCGTCTTGGGCCGCACCGGCTTGCCCCGCGGGGTGGTCAGGATCACTTCGCGCGCCAGGCCCGCCAGGCCCGCCTGCTCCCCGGCACGTACGCTATTGATGATATACTTGACGTCGGAAGGCGTCAAGTCGCGGCGCTCCAGGAAGAAGGCCTCCAGTTGGCGGATGACTTCCTGCCCCTCGGCGACCTGCTCCGGAGTGCCGAAAAGGATCATCTCCCCGTTGCGCAGCACCAGGCGCACCCCCAGGTCGTCCTCCAGAACGGCCAGGTGTTCATCGTAGTTCCCGACAATGGCGGCCGCCACCCGGGGGTCCTGAACCACAATCCTCTTTTCAACCTGTTCCGTCAATAAAGAATTCTCCTCCTTGGGAATTCAATCAACTACGGGCGCGGTCTTTCCACTACGAGCGCGGTCTTTCCACGCCGATGTCCTCCAGGGTTTCCACGATGATCCGGACCCTGACCAACTCCTCGGCGGTTTTGGTGTGCACCAGGTCGACCCGCCGGTGCAGCACCTCGGCCTCGGCCGGCACTTGCTCCTTCAATATCCCGCGCGCTTGTTCGGTGGCCGACCGCAACGCCTCCTCCCGGCTTATGCGCACCAGGTGCGGCTTCGTTTCCCGGAAAACAGTGGTGATTACTTCGACGGGCAGGGAGTAATTCCTCCAGCCCGGCCCCGTCCATACCGTTTCGGACGCCTGGAAGCTCGAAAAAGGATCCTCGCTTGGACCCAAAACCACCAACCGCCGCCCAAAGAGCCGCACGTCCACGCGCCGCTCCTCCCGGCCGGTGGGCTTTTGCGCGTGCTCCACCAGGGCCGATTCCCCGTAGGCCTCGTACCAGACCCGGGCGTTGACGATCCCCCGGGCCCGTATCAGGCGGGGCTCAACGTTTAGAATCGCTCCCTGGGGATCGAGCGCTTCCGGGGGCCAGATTTCCCCCGAGATCAAGAGCTGCCCGGGGAAGACCGTATCCCCCTCCCGGACGAGGGCCTGGCCACTCAAGACCAGCACGTCCCGCACCAGGCCGGCCTTGGCCGCCAGGATATCGGAGGGCCCGTCGTGGTCGGGCGGCAGGAACTTCTTCTCGGCCACGGTGATCAGCGCCCGCGTACCTCTGATTTCCAGGCCGACCCAGGCCACGGCGGGAAGCCGTTCCTTGATCTTCTCCTCCACCGCGAATATCTCAAAACGCCACTTGGGCGCACCACGGTAAAAGCCGGCTTCCCGGGCGGCGGCGATGATTTCCTGCTCTCCGATTTTAACATTCCCCTCAATCTGGATGAACCACACAAAGGAGGACAGAACATACAGCGTGGTCAGGAAAAAAACCACGCCCAGCGCCAGCGTCTTCCGGCGCCGGGCCCGGCCCAGAAAGAAGGGCAGTCCAAAGCGCCTTTCGATTTTGAACCGGCTGCCCGTGTCCCGGGCGACATGACGCAGTGGTTTGACGCCGCTCAACCGGGTCTTGATCAGGATCCGGTCCTGGTCCAGCCGCCGGATATCCCAAAAATAGATGCCCCTTCTGGTCGCCAGGTTGATAAACCGCTCCAGGGTTCGTCCGTTGACCACCATGGTTACGTAGCCGAACAGGTAGGCCAGGATCTTCAATACAAACACGCTTCCACCCCAGTGTCGGCTTAATTGAGTGGGGCTAAGTGAAGTTTAAGCTCTGGATTTCCCCCTCGATGCACAGTTCGTCGGGCAGGATTTGGCGCAAAACCAGATCGCGGCCCCGCAAGCTGACTTCACCAACCGGCACGATCACCCGCACCGACTCCGTCGTATACTCGACAATGCCGCGGTGATTTTCAATAATCACCTGGACATTGCCCACCAGGATGATCTTGGGCAGGTCCAGAACGATTTCGCCGGGTATTTCCAGCAGGTCGGCCATGGTCCGCCGCATCTTTTTGCGCACGTCGCGCCAAGCCATAAAAAACCCCCCCCCTGAAATCTATGCGGGGGAGGAATTCCAAAAACCTTATTTCTGAGCAGCACCGCAACAACGGAAAAGCCCGGCCGCTTGGACCGGGCCCCACGCCATCCCTCTACGGCTCTATGGCCGCCCACACTCACACTGTATTAAAAGGAGCGCTTGCGCCTGCGCGCCGCTTCGGACTTTTTCTTCCGTTTCACACTGGGCTTCTCGTAGTGTTCGTGCTTCCTGGCCTCGGCAAAAACCCCGGCCCGCTGGCACGTGCGTTTGAAACGTCGTAGAGCGCTGTCCAGAGTCTCGTTCTTTCCGACTCTGACTTCCGCCACCGGTATCCCTCCCTCCCACCAGTCCGCGTCTGAGGCTAAGCATACTGTGAGATTAACACCCCTCTGTAAATGTTTTTAGCCGGGAGGCCAGTTCAGTTCCCGCCCTGCAAGAAGGTGGTAGTGGACGTGGAAGACATATTGTCCCCCGCCTTCCAGGCAGTTGGCAACGAGTCTGAAACCCCGCTCCTCAAGGCCCAGATCACGGGCCACCTGAACAGCCGCCTTCTGAAGCAGCCCCAACAACCGTTCGTCCCCGTCCCGGACATCGAACAGGGTCGGGATGTGGCGCTTCGGAATAAGAAGCACGTGTACCGGAGCCACCGGGTTGATGTCCTTGAACGCCAGGAGGTGTTCATCCTCGTAAACCACATCCGCCGGGATTTCGCGGTTCACGATCCGGCAAAAGATACAGTCCTGCAAGCCCACCACCTCCTCACGTCGGGTCAACCGTCAACCAAAGATATTTTATTTGACGCTTGCCTCTGAGAATCCTGCCTCGCTGTGAATTATTCCCCTTAAATTCCCCTGCTCCGCACCGTCAGCATACACTTTTATGATCCGCCCGGCAAGTTTGGGTCCGTTTTTGCAGAATACCCGCAAATAGTTGGGGGTGTAACCGGTGGCGACGCCGCCGGAAACCGACTCCACCAGCACTTCCACCGTCCGCCCCAGGTAGCGGGAGGCAAACCGGTGCCGCAATTCACAGCCCAGAGCCAGCATCTCCCGGCTGCGCTCCTTCTTGACGCGGTGTGGCACCGGGTCGGGGAAGAAGGCCGCGGGAGTCCCCCGGCGCGGGGAATAGGCAAACACGTGCAGCCCGGCAAAACCGGTCCGGCGCACGTACTCCAGGCTCTCCCGGTGTTCGGCGGCGGTTTCGCCCGGGAAGCCGACCATAACGTCGGCGGTTACGGCCACCTCCGGCACTCCGGCCCGAATCATTTCCACCAGAGCGGTAAATTCCGCGGTTTTGTAGCGCCGCCCCATCCGGGAGAGGACGGAATCGCTGCCGCTCTGCAGCGGGATGTGAAAATGCGGGGCGCACACCGGGTTTTGGGCCACCGCGTCGACCAGCTCCCGGGTGATCTCGTTCGGTTCCACCGAACTTAAGCGCAACCGGGCAAGTCCCGGAATCCGGACCAGGCGGCGCACCAGGCCCGGCAGGTTCTCCGTGCCGAGGTCCCGGCCGTAGGCCCCCAGGTTGACCCCGGTAAGCACCAGTTCGGCGTAACCTTGGTCCACCAACCCGCGGGCGAGTTCGAGCACCCGCTCCGGGGGCCGGGAACGCAAGGGTCCGCGGGCGTAAGGCACGATGCAGTAGGCGCAGAAATCGCGGCAGCCCTCCTGAATCTTCAGAAAGGCCCGAGTCCGGTCCGGGTCGGCTGGCTCGGGCAGCTCCTCGAATGCCCGGGCCTGCTCGATGTCTTCCACCGCCCAGAAGGGGTCAAAAAAGGGGCCAGGCCCCTTTTTTTCGGCGGCGGCCTGCTCCACCAGGTCCACGATCCGCCCCCGTCCGGACGTACCGACCACCAAGCTTACTCCGGGAATGGCGCCCACCTCTTCGGGCGCCACCTGGGCGTAACAGCCCGTCACCACGACCAGTGCCTCGGGGTTGGCGCGCACCGCCCGGCGCACGATCTGCCGTGACTTGCGGTCCGACTCACCGGTGACCGTACAGGTGTTCACCACGTATACGTCGGCCGTTTCCTCGAAAGGGACGACCTCATAGCCGCGGTCCCGGAAAAGGGCGGCCAGACCCTGCGTTTCGGCCTGGTTGACTTTGCAGCCCAGTGTGTGGAAAGCGACCTTCTTCATGGTTTTATCTCAATTCTCCAACTCTACCCTGAAAATCCCCTCTCCCTCTGGGAGAGGGTCAGGGTGAGGGGTATTTTCATCCTTCCGATGGTGCCGCAGCTCCGGTGCTAACCGATGTCGCCCCACTCGTAGAGCACCAGCGTTGCGGCCACCACACCGGCGGTGTCCGTCCGCAGGAGGCGTGGGCCCAAGGAAACGGAAACCGCGCCGCGGGCGGCGGCCGCGGCCGCCTCTTCGGGCGTGAAGCCGCCCTCCGGGCCGGTGAACAGGAACACTTCACGGGCCGGCGGCCTGGAGCGCAGGGCTTCTTTCAGTCCTGTGCCGCGCTCCTCCTCCCAGAGGAAAAAGGCCGCACCCCCGGCGGGCACCAGCCCCAGGGCTTCTTCAAACCGGCAGACCGGATGGATTTCGGGTATCAGGGGCCGCCGGCACTGCTCGGCGGCTTCGGTGGCAATGCGGCGCCAGCGTTCCACGCGCCAGCCGGCCTTCTCGGGCGTCAGGCGCACCACCGTCCGTTCGGAGACAACCGGCACTATGGCCGCCACCCCGACCTCGGTCGCTTTTTGCACCAGGTCATCCATCCGCTCGCCCTTGGCCAGGGACGGCACCAAGGTCACCCGCAGCCCGGGGTCGGCCGGCAGTTCCGCGGGGCCGGTGACCAGGGCCCTCACCCCCTCCCGGTCCACCTCCCGGATCTCGGCCGCATATGCCCGGCCCGACCCGTCCAGCAGGAGCACTTTGGACCCGGCGGCCAGCCGCAGTACCCTGGTCAGGTGCCGGGCGTCCTCCCCCGTGATCCAGGCTTCCTCCCGGCCCCGCCAGTGGCTGGGAGGCACAAAAACGCGCGGGATTCTCACTCTTTCACCCCCGCCAGGGCCACCCATTCCCCTTCCGCCAGGCGGGACTCGACTCGAAAACCGTCGGCGGCCAGCGCCCGGCGGACTATGTCTTCCCGCTGGTCCAGAATGCCGCTGAAAATAAACACGCCTCCCGGCTCCAGCGCGGTGGCCGCGGCCGGGCACAACTCGGCCAGCACCTCGGCCACGATGTTCGCCACCACCAGGTCGGCCGGTTCCGACAGTTCGTCCAACAGGTTGCCGCTCCGGACCCGCACCCGGCCCGTAAGGTTGTGGCGGGCCACGTTTTCGGCGGCCGTGCGCACGGCCAGCGGGTCTTCATCCACCGCCCAGACCACCGCGGCACCCAGCAGCGCCGCCGCGACAGCCAGGATTCCCGAACCGGTGCCCACGTCCACGGCGACCATCCCCGGCCGCACATAGCGTTCCAAAAGCTTCAGGCACATCGCCGTGGTCGGGTGGGTGCCGCAGCCGAAGGCCAAACCGGGGTCGATTTCAATTACCAGGTCTTCGGGACCGGGCTCCCACTCCTCCCAGGTGGGCTTGACCACCAGGCGTTCCCCGACCCGGAATGGTTTCAGGCCTTCCCGCCAAGCTGTCGCCCAGTCCCGGTCGCTGGCCCGGCGGACCTCCATCCGCGCCGGCGGCCCGGTGATCGCTTCAACCCGCCGGCGAAGCAGCACCACCTTCTGTTGCAGCTGCCGGTCGCCCACCGGAAACCAGCCCCGGATCACAGCCGCCCCGGAATGAATGGAAGCGGGTTCTTCCTGGACCCCGCTCCCCAGCTCAAAGAAGACGTTACTGACCGCATCCCGGTGCTCGTCGGCCACGGTCACCTCGATTTCAAGCCAGAACAAAACGGCCTGCCTCCCCGGGAACAGAGGATTTGGAACTCAGGAGCCAGTATTCAGAATTCAGGAGCCAGAACTAGGCAACCAAGGACCCAGAAAAAGGGGCCTGTGACCCATTAGCCCATGAAGGCGTCTTTGATCTTCTTAAAGAAGCCCTTTTCTTCAGCGTGCAGTTTGCTGCCCGCATCCCGGCCGAACTCCCGCAAGATGTCCTTTTGCTTGTCGTTGAGCCTGGTCGGCGTGATCACCCGCACCCGGACCATCTGGTCCCCCCGGCCGCCCCCGTTCAGGTGGGGGACACCGCGGCCGCGAAGCCGGAAAACGGTGCCGGTCTGCGTCCCTTCCGGAATGCGGATCGTGGTCGGGCCGTCCAGGGTGGGCACCTCCACCTCGTCGCCCAGGGCGGCCTGCACGAAGGATACCGGCAGCTCGCAGTGAATCTGGTGGCCCTCACGCTCAAAGAACTCGTCGGCGTCCACGTGGATGTACACGTAAAGGTCCCCGGGCGGGCCGCCCCGTGCCCCGGCCTCGCCCTCCCCGACCAGGCGCAGGCGGAAATCACCGTCCACCCCGGCCGGCACTTTCACCTTCAGAGAGCGCATTTGCCGCACCTGTCCGGCGCCGCGGCATTCCGGGCAGGGCGTCTCGACGATCCGCCCCGCCCCGCGGCAACGTTCACAGGGGCGGGTCTGCACGAAACGCCCGAACGGCGTCTGCTGGCTCACACTGACCTGGCCCTGCCCCCGGCACAGCGGGCAGGTCCGGGGGTGCGTGCCCGGCGCGGCCCCGGAACCGTCGCAGCGCTCGCAAGCCTCGGTCCGGGGGATCCTGATCTCGCGCTCGGCGCCGAAAACCGCTTCCCGGAAGGCCAAACGCAGGTCGTAGCGCAGGTCCTGCCCCCGCTGGGGACCGTACCGCGGCTGGCGTTCGCCGAAGAACATCTCGAAAATGTCCCCGAATCCGCCGAAACCGCCGAAACCGCCACGAAAAATATCTTCAAAATTAAAGCCCTGCCCCTCGGGACCGGCGTGACCGAAACGGTCGTACTGGGCGCGCCGTTCGGGGTCGCCCAGTACCGCCGCCGCCTCGGCGATTTCTTTGAACTTGTCGGCCGCCTGCGGGTCTTCCTTGTTCGCGTCCGGATGGTATTTACGCGCCAGTTTGCGGTAGGCTTTCTTTATGTCATCCTGGGAGGCGTCCCGCGCCACTCCCAGTACCTCGTAGTAGTCTCGCTTGCTCATTCCCCGACCTCACCACGGCAGAAATTCAGCGTCTGGAGTTTATCCACCCACCCCTGAGTTGGGCTCTGCCCTGAGCTGGGCTCTGCGGCTTGCTCATTCCTTGACCCCACCACGGCAGAATTCAGCAGGAGATTTTCCCCTGCTTCATTCTACTTTACTTCATAGTCGGCGTCCACCGTTTTGTCCTTGTCCTCTTTGTCCTTTCCGGCTTCCGGCTCCGGACCGGCCTCCTGCTGCTGCGCCTGCTTTTGGTACATGGCCGCGGTGAAAGCGTGCAGCGGCCCGGTGAGGTTTTCGGCCTCCCGCTTGATGCGCTCGGTGTCCTGACCCTCGAGAGCCTGCTTCAGCCGCCCGACGGCCTGCTCCAACTCGGAAACCTGAGCCGGGTCGGCCTGGTCGCGGTGTTCCTTGAGGGTCTTCTCGGACTGGTAGACCAGGGCGTCGGCGTTGTTGCGGATCTCGACCTCTTCCCGCCGCTTCCGGTCGTCCTCGGCGAACTGTTCCGCTTCCTTGACCAGACGGTCGATCTCGGCGCTGGACAAGCCGGTGGACCCGGTGATGGTGATGCTCTGAGATTTCCCGGTGCCCAGGTCCTTCGCCGATACGCTGACGATGCCGTTCACGTCGATGTCGAAGGTGACCTCGATCTGGGGGATGCCCCGGGGCGCCGGGGGAATCCCCACCAGGTTGAACCGGCCGAGCGTCTTGTTGCCGGCGGCCATCTGGCGCTCGCCCTGGAGGACGTGGATCTCCACCGACGGCTGGTTGTCGGCCGCCGTGGTGAAGGTCTGGCTCCTCGCGGTCGGGATAGTCGTGTTGCGTTCGATGATTCTGGTGAACACGCCGCCCAGGGTCTCGATACCCAGCGAGAGCGGGGTCACGTCCAGGAGCACCACGTCCTTGACTTCCCCGGTCAGCACGCCGGCCTGGATGGCCGCGCCGATGGCCACGCACTCGTCCGGGTTGATGCCCTTGTGCGGCTCCTTGCCGAAAAACTTTTTCACCGCTTCCTGCACGGACGGCATGCGTGTCGCGCCGCCGACCAGCAGGATCTTGTCGATCTGTTTGGGCTCCAGGCCGGCGTCCTGCATCGCCTGCCGGGTGGGCCCCATGGTCATCTCGATCAGATCGGCGGTCAGCTCGTCGAACCTGGCCCGGGAAAGGTTTAAGTCCAGGTGCTTGGGCCCCTCGGCGTCGGCGGTGATGAACGGCAGGTTGATGTTGGTGTTCACCACGGAGGAAAGCTCCACCTTGGCCTTCTCGGCGGCTTCCCGCAGGCGCTGCATGGCCATCCGGTCCCGGCTCAGGTCGATGCCGCTGTCCTTTTTGAATTCGGCCGTGATCCAGTCGACGACCCGCTGGTCGAAGTCGTCGCCGCCGAGACGGTTGTTGCCGCTCGTGGCCTTGACCTCAAACACGCCTTCGCCCAGTTCCAGGATCGACACGTCGAACGTCCCGCCCCCCAGGTCGAACACCAGGATGGTCTGGTCCTCTTCCTTGTCGAGGCCGTAGGCGAGCGCCGCCGCCGTCGGTTCGTTGATGATGCGCTCCACCTTCAGCCCGGCGATGCGGCCGGCGTCCTTGGTAGCCTGGCGCTGGGAGTCGCTGAAATAAGCCGGCACGGTGATCACCGCCCGCTCGACCTTGCCTCCCAGGTAAGCCTCGGCGTCGGTCTTCATCTTTTGCAGGATCATCGCCGAGATTTCCTGCGGCGAGTATTCGTTGCCGTCGATGCGGACCTTGTGCTCCGTACCCATGTACCGCTTGATGGAGGTCACGGTCCGTTCCGGGTTGCTGATCGCCTGGCGCTTGGCCACCTGGCCGACCAGCCGCTCCCCGGTCTTGGAGAACCCGACCACCGACGGGGTGGTGCGCCCTCCCTCCGCGTTGGGCATCACGACGGCCTCTCCGCCTTCCATCACCGCCATGCACGAGTTTGTGGTTCCAAGGTCGATGCCGATAATCTTACTCATTGCTCGTTACCTCCCCGTTAACTGCCCGTTTGGCCACTTTGACCATCGCCGGGCGCATAACTTTGCCTTTGAAGTAGTATCCCGGGCGCAGTTCCTCCAATACCGTGTTCTCCGGGACGTCCGCGGTTTCCACGTGGTCCACGGCTTCGTGCTTCCGGGGGTCGAATTCCTCCCCCGCCCCCGGTAACCTTTCCAGGCCCTGCTCGGCCAGGATTTCATCCAATTGACGGTAGATCATCCGCACTCCGGCCAGGAAATCCTCCAGCCGGTCACCCGGGTGTTCCAGGGCCCGCTCGAAGTTGTCCAGAACCGGCAGGATCGCGGACACAACCTCTTCCGCCGCCTGCCGGTACCACCCCTCACGCTCCTGCCGGGTCCGCCGCCGGTAGTTCTCAAAGTCGGCCTGGAGCCGGAGCAGCCGCTCCCGGCAGTCCGCGGCCATCGAAGCCTCCTCGGCCAGCCGCGCCTCCAAGTCTTTGTTCCCGTCCTCCGGAGTCCCGGGTTGTTTCACCTGCAGCTCATGAGCGGCGGTGCCGGTTTCCACCCGGTCGTTCCGGTCGTCCCGGCCGTTTTTGTTATTGCGATCACTCATCTTTCTTATCCCCCCTGCCGTCCAGGTGTTCCTCCCGCTTCATGATGATGGTGTCAATCCGCAGGATCGCCTCCGCGACCTCGCCGGCCGCCCTCAAGGCGTATATCTTCACGGGCGCCGGGTCCAGCACGCCCACCGCTTCCATGTCCGCGACCTCGCCGGTGTCGCAATCGATACCCAAACTGTTCCTGCCCGACGCCGCTTGGGCCGCGTTTACGTCGCCCACTTTCTCCAGGGGATTGAAACCGGCGTTGGCCACAATCTGGGCCAGCGGCCGCCGGAGCGCTTCCACCACGCATTCCACCCCGTACACCGCCATCCCCTTCACCCCGGCGCGCACCGCGTCAACCTCCCGGGCCGCCCACAGCTCCAGGGAGCCTCCCCCGGGCACCACTCCGCCGCGGACCGCCGACTGCACCGCGCCGGCAGCGTCCTTGGCGATCCGCTCCCGTTCATCGACCACCTCTTCGGTCGCCGCGCCCACCAGGACGGTGGCCGTCGGTTTGCCCGCCCCGTCCTGGATCCGCACTCGTTCCAGTTTCTCGTCGTGGATCACCGCCCGGGCCCGGCCGAGCGCCGCCTCCAGGTCGGAAACGCTCTTTTTGAGACCGGTCCGCTTGATCATCCGGGCGCCGGTGTGCTCGGCCGCCCGGCGGAGTTCCTTGTTCAGCACCCGCGGCACCACCATCACCCCGGCGTCGGTCAGGATCTCCTCGGCCGCGCTCGCCACCCCCCGGTCCACCAAAACCAAACCGACTCCCAGGTCGACCAGCTTTTTCACATTGACCCGGAAATCATCCTGCAGTTGCAGATAGCGGGCAAACCCGGCCTCGGTGGCCAGGGCCTCGTCCCCGATCTCTTCGGGCTCCAGGGCGTCGTCCAGGACTAGTACCCGCACCCCCCCGGACAAAACGGCCGGCATCTGGCGATTGAGCGGTTCCTTGCTGATGAGCGCCCCCATAAAAACCTCGTTGTCCGCGCCCTCCACCGCCGTCACCGTGTCGGCCAGCTTGAAATTGGGCTCTTGGAGCTTTTCCGCCCCGACCAACGCAGCCGCCCCCACGATCAGATCGGCAATGTCTGCATGCTCCCGGCCGGCCACCAGCGCCACCTGGCGGACACGCGGGTCGTTCAGGTCCGCCAGCGGCCGGGCCTCGGCCCGCACCACCTCGAGCGCCCGCCGCAGGCCCAGGCGCAACCCCTCGATCACCCGGGCCACCGGGACACCCCGCGCGACCAGCTCGACCCCGGTGGCCACCATCCGGCCGGCCATCACGGTGGCCGTGGTGGTTCCGTCGCCCACCTCTTCCTCCTGCGCCCGCGCCGCGTTGATCAGCATCCGGGCCGCCGGGTGGTTGGCCTCCATGCGGCCTAAGATGGTCACCCCGTCGTTCGTGATCACCACCTCGCCGAATTTGTCGACCAGCATCGTGTCCAGGCCCTTGGGGCCCAACGTACCCTCCACAGCCGAGCTGACGGCCCGGATGGCGTTCGCGTTCGTTACCAGGGCCGCCAGGCGCTCGTTCACCTCGGAACCCTGCACGGCCTGCTTTTTGAGGCTCAAGAAAACACCTCCCGGAGGGACAGAATTCTGATGGGACAGAATATAGAATTCAGAATCCAGAATTCAGAAGATTAAGAACCAAAAGACACAATCACCGGCATCTCAGCGCATCGGACTTAAGTCCGGAATTGATTCGGGTTCTTCCCGTTGGTTTCCCCATTCTGGATTCTCACTCCTGACTCCTGAATTCTGAATTCTGAATTCTTCTACCTGTACAGTTTCTCCAAAACCCGGGAAAGGTTTCGGGTCAGGTATTCCACCAGGCCGGTCACCCGGGCGTAGTCCATGCGGCTCGGCCCCAGCACCGCCAGAGCGCCCACGGCGCGCCCGCCGACTCCGTAGCGGGCGCTGACCAGGCTGCAGCCCTGGATGAGGTCGCACTTGAACTCATCGCCGATGAGGACGGTGATTCCCTCCTCCTGTTCGGCCTGTTCAGCCAACAGGGACGACAGGAGTCCCTCCTGGTCCAGAAGGCTAAGAAGCGTCTTCATTTTCTCCACGTTCCGGAATTCGGGCTGGTTCAGGATGTTCAAGACCCCGCCCAGATACACCCGTTCTTCCGTGCTTTCCTCACTGTCCCCGATGAGTTCCATGATGTATTCGACCATGGCCTTGTGGCGCAACAACTCAAAGTAGATCTCGCGCAGGATGGTGATCCGGATGTCGTTTAAGCTGTGGCCCCTGATCTTCGCGTTTAAGACCCGGGAAATGGTCTCCAGGTCCTCGCCCGTGATGTTTTCCGGCACGTCGATCACCCGCGTCTGCACGCGCTCGGGCTCGGTGACCACGAGCACCATGGCCTTGCCCTCCCCCATGGCGACCAACTGCACGTGCCGCACGGCACTACCGATCATCCGGGGCGTTGACACGAGAGCAGCGTAGCTGGTCAGCTGGCTCACCAGTTGCCCGGTTCGTTCGATGACTTCGGAGATGCTCTTGGCTTTGGCCTGGTAGTTGGCCCTGATGATCAGCTTTTCCTCTTCCGCCGGGGTCTCGGGTTCCATGAGCCGGTCGACGTAATACCGGTAGCCCCGCTGTGACGGAATCCGCCCCGCGGACGTGTGCGGCTGTTCGAGATAGCCCATCTCCTCCAGGTCGGCCATTTCGTTACGGATGGTGGCCGGGCTGATGCCCAACCCGTACTTGCGGGCGATGGTCCGGGAACCGACCGGTTCCGCGGTGGCGATGTAGTCGAGGACTATCGCCCGGAGGATTTCTTTCTTGCGTTCGTCGATGCCCACGGTTCCGCCCCCCTTGTTAGCACTCTCCTGGAATGAGTGCTAATCCCAGGCAATAAGATAGCACCCTTCCCTGTATCTGTCAAGCCTCGGGCCGGGTCATTTCTGCCCGATGCTCAAGACCGACATGAAGGCCTCCTGGGGAATCTGGACGTGGCCCACCTGTTTCATCCGCTTCTTGCCTTCTTTTTGTTTCTCCAGGAGCTTGCGCTTGCGGGTGACGTCGCCGCCGTAGCACTTCTCCAGCACCGCTTTGCGCAGGGCGCGGATACTTTCCCGCGCGATCACCCGCTGCCCGATGGCCGCCTGGATCACGATCTCGAACATCTGCCGCGGAATCAGATCCCGCAGCCGTTCCACGATGATCTTGGACCGGTGGTAGGCCCGGTCCCGGTGGACGATGATCGAAAGGGCGTCCAGCCGTTCCCCGGTCACCAGGATGTCCACGCGCACCAGGTCGGACTCCTGGTAGCCGAGGAGGTCGTAGTCCATGGACGCGTAGCCGCGGGTTGCGGATTTTAAGCGGTCAAAGAAGTCGTAGATGATCTCGGCGAGCGGCATCTCGTAGGTGATCAGCACCCGGCGGGTGCTGATGTACTCCATGTTCCGGAAGGTGCCCCGGCGGTCCCGGCAGAGCTCCATCACCGGCCCGATGTAGTCCTGGGGCAAGAGGAGCGCGGTGAGCACGAAGGGCTCCTCCATCTTTTCGATCTCGTGAGCCGGGGGCATCTCGGACGGGTTCCGGATTTCCAGGACGGCGCCGTTCGACCGGGTCACCCGGTACACCACGCTGGGCGCGGTGGTGATCAGGTCCAGCCCGTACTCCCGTTCCAGCCGCTCCTGGATGATCTCCATGTGCAAAAGACCCAAGAAACCGCACCGGAAGCCGAAACCGAGCGCCGTCGAGGTCTCCGGCTCATAGACCAGGGAGGCGTCGTTCAGGGAAAGCCGGTCCAAAGCGTCCCGTACCTTTTCAAACTCGGCCCCTTCCACCGGAAACAGGCCGCAGTACACCATCGGCTTCGCCTTCCGGTAGCCGGGCAACGGCGTGGCGGCCGGGCGGCGGGCGGCGGTGACCGTGTCGCCCACCCGGCAGTCCTTGACGTTCTTGATCCCCGCGGCCATGAAGCCCACCTCGCCGGCGCGCAGTTCATCCACCGCGACCGGCGCCGGGGTGAATACCCCCAATTCGCTGACCTCGAACTCCCGGCCGGTGGCCATCATCCGGACCGGCTCGCCGGGGGAAAGCCGGCCGTCCATCAGCCGGAAGTAAGCGATGACCCCCCGGTACGGGTCGTAGTGGGAATCGAAAATCAGGGCCCGCAAAGGGGCCGCGGGATCACCGCCGGGCGGGGGGACGTCCCGGACGATCCGTTCCAGGATCTCCTCCACCCCGTCCCCGCGCTTCGCCGAAGCCAGGACGGCGTCCGCGCCGTCCAGGCCGATGACGTCCTCCAGTTCCCGCCGCACCCGGTCGGGTTCGGCGCTCGCCAGGTCGATCTTGTTGATGACCGGGATGATGGTCAGGTGGTGGTCCAGAGCCAGGTTGACATTGGCCAAGGTCTGGGCCTCGATGCCCTGGCCGGCGTCGACGACCAGCAGAGCCCCCTCGCAGGCCGCCAGGCTCCGGGAGACCTCGTAGGAAAAATCAACGTGTCCGGGAGTGTCGATCAGGTTCAACTGGTAATCCCGGCCGTCGCGGGCCCGGTAGGCCAGGCGGACCGCCTGCAGTTTGATGGTGATGCCGCGCTCCCGCTCTAGGTCCATCTGGTCCAGCACCTGCTCCTGCATCCGGCGCCCCACGAGCGCCCCGGTGTGCTCCAGCAGCCGGTCGGCCAAAGTCGATTTGCCGTGGTCGATATGGGCAATGATACAGAAATTGCGGATCCGGTCGCGTTCCACCAGCATGTGTTGATGCTCCAGTCACTACTGAATATTATAACAGCCAAAACGGCCAAACAGATGTATCACCTGCGCCGGTTTACCCCGATACTTTTTCCACCAGTTCATCATAGACAACCTCGATCCGGGCCAGATTTTGCTGCAGTTCGTGCCGCACCACATTTTCCAGGCTGCGCCGGCCCATCAGCCGCCGCATCTCCTCGTCCTCCAGGAGCAGATTGATCTTGGCCGCCAGATCCTGTTCGTCTCCGAAACGGAACAGAAGCCCGTTGTCACCATCGGCGACCAGCTCCGGCAGGGCCGCGGCCCGCGCGGCGACAACCGGCAGTCCGGAAGCCATCGCCTCCAGGGTGACGATACTCTGGGTTTCCATCCCGGACGGGATTACGAAACAGGCCGCCAACTGGTATATCCGGGGCAGGAGTTCACTGTCGTGGTCCAAAGGCCCCAGCAGAGTGACGCTGTCGGTGAGCCTTTCCTGTCTAAGCCGCTTCCTGAGCGCTTCCAAGAGATTACCGCCCCCACAGAGCACAAAGTGGGCTCTGTGCCGGGCCAGCACGATGGGTACGGCCCTAATCAGCGTGTCCAGGCTTTTCTCCGGGTCTATCCGCCCCACGTAGAGCACTATCGGATGGTTGGGCAGATGGAGCGCCGCCCGTATGCCGGACGGCGGTTCGTACGCAAAGAAGCGGTTGAGGTCCACGCCGTTTGAAACGACCTTGATCCGGGTTTTCAATCCCGCCGATTCCAACTGGTTTTTCACCGTCTTACTGGGAGTGATTACGTACCGGCAGGAATTGTAGAACCTGTTCGTTCTTCTCGTTAGCCACCGGCGCAGGGGACCATGGAACGGTTTCAGAAACCGAAGGTAGGCCAAAACGTAATCAATCGTGAAATGATGGCTGATCACCACGGGAATGCCTCTTTTTTCGGCTTCGCTCAACAAGGCGCACCCGATGGACGTGGGATCCTGAAGGTGAATGACATCCGGAGAACACCGATCCAGGATTTGCCCCACCAGGGCACGCGGGAAAAAGGTGACCCGGAAGCCCTTACGAAAGGGATTGGGGAAGGAACTGATCCGCTCGACCGCCAAGCCCTCCGCCAACTGTTCCCGGTAGCTCCGGCGGCCGGGAGAAGGAGCAATAATCGTCACTTCGTACCCTCTGCCTGCCAGGTGGGAGGCAAGATTCATCGTGGTGACGGCCACGCCGGAAATGTTCGGATAAAATGATTCCGATCCGATAACAACCTTCATCCTGCCGCCGCTTTCCTATCAATAAAAATTCAGCTGCCAAAAACAATATTTGCCGCCTTATGCTTAAGTTCCTGCCTCCTCGAACGCAAGTATGGCGTTGCCGGCATCAATACTGCGGCCCGGGCGGCGGTGCGCCCGGTACCCACCAGGAATGACGGTGCGGCACCTCAAGCACGAGGTTTACCCCCAACAGCGTGCAGACAAGGCGCTCGTCATCCAGGCGGTGGAACTCGACCGCCCGGATCGGCCGGGGCGGGGCGAGAAAGTGGTTCAGGTGGTAAAGGCAGGTACTGGTGCCCCAGGCCAGCAGGGACACGGACAACACCAGCACCAGAACCATCCGGGCTCTTGCGGCGCCCATCGACTCACCTCCTTGCCAACTCCTATTATGCCCACCACCGTATGAGGCTAGACCGGGCGTACACCCCGCCAAACGCCGGCGCCGCTGCAGTCTACCCGCCGACTGGCCTCCTGGCGAGCGGTGTGCTCAACCGGGGCATCATCTTCGGCCACTGTGTCCGCACCGATGAAGCCGCCATTCGCGGGCGGCTTTCCCACGGGCAAGGAAAAAGCGCCCGTGCCGCGGACGCCTGCCGTTTCATTTGTCTGCCGTGTCCGGACTCTGTGCCGCTCCAACCACGTTGGTGCGGCTACTCCTGGTCTTCCGGGATATCCGCCAGGACCGCCGCCAGGATGTCGGCCAGGACTTCGGCGGTGCGCAGGGCTTCTTCCGTGTAGTTCGCCACACTGCCGACCTCCACGAGCAGCGCTCCCGGATGGAGAAACTGGTTATATCGCCCCTCCTTGACTCTCACCCCCACGCAAAGGCCCGGGTACAGCTCCTGGGACTTGGCGGCGACGGCCCGGGCGAGTTCGTAGTTCTTTTCCCAATCGGGAAACGGCCGGCGCGCGTCCGAACCGACGACCAGGAGGATCGTGGCCACCTCCTGGCCTCCGATCTCGGTCACCGAATGCGCCCGGTCTTTGAGGCTGTCCCGGTGCAGGTCGATCAGCATCTTGAGCCCGGGGTGCTCCTCGACCATCCGGCGCGCGGTCTCTTCCGATTCAAGGTAGGAACGGCTGTAGGGCACGTCGTGCCTCGTCTCCGAATGGGCCACCCCGAGGCCGTGCCTTTCCTGGAGCGCCCTCTTCAGCGCCCTCCCGACTTCCACCACGGCCCCGGGCTTCTCGTCGAACCGTTCCACCCCGTCGGTTAATTCGTAGGTTTCGCCGGTGTGCGTGTGGTAGATTCCCACCGTCACCGCCCCGGCCCGCCCGGAAACGCCTCTCGCCCCCTTGGAAACCTCCACCGGAGGCAAGGACACCACCGTGGAAACAGGCCCAGGAGTGCGGGTCCCGGCGGGCAACGACATCTGGCGGGCGATCATCCGCCCGGGATCCCTCAGGTCGGCCCGGGCCACCCGCTCCAAGACCCCGGCGGCCATTCCGCCCGGATCAACCGGGGAAACGCCCATCCAGCCCGGCAGAACCGTGTTCACGACCTTTTGCGGTTCACGGGTGCTCCATTCCAGGAAGGCCCCGGTCCCGGCCCCGGCCAGGTTCATTGCTCCGGGGAACACCCAGATCCAAACCAGCAGAAGACCGAAAAGGAGTACACTGACTGTCCGGCGCAAGACCTAATCCCCCCTCTCCGGATGTGTACGCCGCAAAAGGGGGGATTATGTGTTCTAGCGCAGGACTGTAGGCACAAAAGCGTCAATAATGCCGATGACGAAGGCCGCGATCAGGGCGCCGATGATGTTCACCGTCAAAAGGCCCGGGATGATGAACTGGGCCAGGTAGATCACCACGGCCGCCACGACGAAGCCGACCAGGCCCCGGCTCTGGGGCGAAATCCGGTCGCCCAGCACCGTTTCAGCCAGCCAGCCGAGAATGGCGATGACCGCGGCGGCAATCAGCGCTCCAAAGAAACCGCCGGCGACAACGAAGCCGGGAACCAGCCAACTCAACAGGAGAAGAACGATTGCCGAAACCACGAAACGGACGATCAGCCCGATCCACTGGGAACGAACCTTGTTTTCAGCCATGTTTTAACACCCCCTTCCTGGAAAACTCTCTATAGCTTTAGCGAAAACCGGATTGGCTATACACCGCAAAAAGGCCAATGTTTGGCTTGCATTTTGAAAACTTGCGTGGTACACTGCACGTTGGGAGGTGAGACAGTGGCGCACAGCCGTTCAGCCAAGAAACGAATTGAGACCACCCGCAAGCGCACCGAGCAGAACAAGAGGGCCAAGTCCGCCCTGAAGACGGCGATCAGGCGTTTCGAAGAAGCGGTGCAGGGGGATGAACGGGAACAGGTCCGCGAGAAGCTGCAGAAGGCGCTTGTCTCCATTGATAAAGGGGTATCCAAAGGCATCCTGCACAAGAATACCGCCGCGCGCCGGAAGTCGCGCCTGACCAAGAAGTTTAACAGCACCACCGGCTAAGGCCGCCGTTTTCCCCAATGTGAGACCGCCGTTTCTCCCCAATGTGGAACCGCCGTTTCGGTTTGTTCAGCGCTAGAAGCCCCGGTACTGCGGCCGGGGCCCGTTTATTGGCGATAGTCCAGGAGGAAGAAGTTCGAAAGGGCCGGGAGGAAGTCCCGGCGGCCGGTCTTGACGTCGGCATCGATTTCCAGAAGAGCCGCGCACGCCGCGGCCAGCTGACGGGGGCGATAATTTCGGGACTGGACCAGCGCTTTGTTAATCACAAAAGGTTTGGTCTGCAGGCGGGCGGCGATGTCGGGCACCGTGAGCCCGGACGCGGCCAGGTCGGGCGCGCAGAGCAACAGGCGAAACTGGCGGGCGAGCATGGCCAGGATGCCGAGGGGTGACTCACCGGCGGCGGTCAAGGCCTGAATCCCCTCGATGGCGTCCTCAAAACGCCCCTCGCCGACCGCGTCGACCACCTGAAAGATGGTCTCCTCGCGCCGCAGGGGTACCAGAACCGCAACGTCCTCAACGGTCACCCGGTCCCTTCCGCCCACGTAGGTCAGCACCTTTTCCAGCTCCACGGCCACACCCTGCAGCCCCCCCGGAACCGAAGAGAGAAACCGGTCCATGGCTTCCCGGGTGAAGACAATTCCCGATTTCTTCGCTTCCCGGCTCACCCAGCGGGCCGCGTCC
The DNA here is from genome assembly GCA_040757205.1 of Bacillota bacterium. Taxonomy (NCBI): domain Bacteria; kingdom Bacillati; phylum Bacillota; species Bacillota bacterium. The sequence goes on along the minus strand of JBFLXL010000002.1, from coordinate 194,187 downwards.
CCGGGGGAGAGCGGCGTGAAATCTACGGCCCGGCCGCGGCGGGTGACCAATTGGTAAAGCTTCTTCCGCCGGTCCACCGGACCGGCTTTTTGCAGCACGAGACATGTCGAGGACGAGGGGGCGTCGAGGTAGGCCTCCAGCAACTCGCTCCCCAGCCCGGGTTTCTGGTCGAAGTAGGGTGCGTTGCGCACCACCACCAGCCGGAAGACCGCCAGCACCGGCACCAAGCGGGCGGCCCGCACCACTTCCTCCGGCCCCGCCTCCTCTCCGTCGATTTCGGAAAGGTTGAAGGCCTCGGCTCCGCCCGTGAGCAGGGCCGACTTCAGCCGCGCGATCGCCTGGCGGTGCAAAAACACCTCGTCCCCGTAAAACAGATAGACCGGGGGAATCCGCCCCTCTTCCACTTCCCGCACAAACTCCAGGTAGTACTCCATCTTACCTTCCCAACTTCTCCTCGACCGCCCGCTAAGCGGCGGGCCTCAAGTCTTTCCGCTCCCGGCCGGTCTCAATCTCCAGGGAATGTCCGTCCGTCCTGACGATCACCGCGCCGTCCAGATCGGTGCGGTAAACCTCGGCACCCAAATCCTGAAGTGCTTCAAGGGTGCGGGGATGGGGGTGGCCGAACGGATTCGCCCGGCCGACCGTGATCACCGCCACGGACGGCCGGACGGCCCGAAAGAAATCCGGTGTGAAGGCGCCGCTGCCGTGGTGCGGCACTTTCAGCACGTCCGCCCGGACCTCCTGCCCCAGGGTCAGGCGCGCCTGACCCTCCTGCTCCACGTCACCGGCGAATAGAAAACTCCTGGCCCCGTGGTCCAGCCTCAAGACCACCGAGTTATTGTTTAAATCGCTCCGGGTGCCGGAAAGCAGGGGAAAGACGGGCGCAAGCACCTTCAGAATAGTCCGCTGGTCCACCCGCAGGCAATCCCCGGCCCAGACCTGGAACACCGGAATGTCGGCCTGTTTTAACTCCTCGATCAACTTCGGATAAGCCGGATTGAGTTCCTCGCGCCCACCGTCGGGAGCCACCACGACGTTGCGCACTTTGAGCTTGTCGGCAACCGCCCGGACCCCGCCGGCGTGATCGTCGTGGGGGTGGGTGATCACCAGGATATTAATCTCATACACTCCGATCCGCCGGAGGTAGGGCACCACCACTTTCTCCCCGGCTCCGGGTTCACCGGCCACCTCCCCCCGCCAGCCGCCGGCGTCGACCAGGACGGTCGCACCGGTACCGGTCCGAATCAGCGTGCAGTCGCCCTGCCCCACGTCCAGGAAGTGCACCTCAAGGTGGTCCCGGCCGGAGGGTTGGGTGGGCCAGATCAGGAAAGCAAAAACAAGGGAAAGGCCTACCCCCAGCATTCCCAAAGTACGCCGCCTCGACCCGCCCACCAGCGCCGCCGCGCCCGGCCATCTTTCCCGCCAGGGGGTGGCTCCGGTAAAAGCGCCCAGCCCCCAGCAGGCCAGGTACCAGAAGCCGACCAGCAGCAAAGGAGGCGTGGGCACGTAATAATAGGCCCCTTTGACACCCGCAAAGAACTTGACCAGGGCCAGGAAAAGATCGACCAGGGCCCCGGTGGCCGGTCCGGTTAGCCAGGCGGCGGCCGGCAGGAAGGCGCCGAGCAGGGCGCTGATGAAACCGAGCACAAAGATCAGCCCGACCAGTGGTACCGTCACCAGGTTGGCCGGCAACGATACCGGGGAAATCAGATTGTAGTAATACGCGATCAGAGGGAAGACGCCCAGTTGGGCGGCCAGCGGCACGGCCAGGAACCAACCGGCGGCCGGTTTCCACCAGGAAAGGCGCCGGGCCGCCGCCAGCTGGTCGAGACCGCGGACGATCAAGGGTCCCAGGTACAGGATCCCCCAGGTGGCGGTGAAGGAAAGCTGAAAACCGGGGTCGTAAAGGCTCAAGGGGTTCCCGAGGAGGATCACCAGCGCGGCCAGCGCCAGGGCGGTGGGCCAGTCCCGCAGGCGTCCCATCTGGTGGGCGGCGAGCAGCAACAGCGCCATGACCGAAGCCCGGATAACAGGCGGTTTGAACCCCACCATCACCGCGTAGAAGGCCAGCACCGCCACCACCATAATCAGGGTCCACCTCGGGTCCAGGCGCCCGAGGCGGGTGAATACGAGCACCAATCCCACCAGAAAACCAACGTGCAGTCCGCTGACACTGAGGATGTGCACCACACCCGTGACGGTGAAGGCCTCGTTCATCTCGGGCGCGATCTCACCCCGCACACCCATCGTAATACCCCGGACGAGGGCGGCGGCACCGGGTTCCAGCGCCCGTTCCAGCCCCGCCGACAGTCTCTCCTTGGCGGTCAGGGCCAGGTACACCACGTAGTTCCCCCGGTCCACACCGATCCGCTCGATCGCGCCCGTGCCGAGCACGTTCATCTTGAAGGCCACACCCTGGCGCTCCAGGTAGGCCCGGTAGTCGAACTCCCCGGGATTGCCGGGACTCACCGGAATCCGGAGCACGCCCCGGGTCCGCAACAGATCGCCGTAACCGTAGACCGCGTCCGGTTCGCGGTGGCTGACGACCACGCGCCCGCCCGGACGCATCACCTCGTTGCCCTTTCGGACCTCGTGCACCGCGAGGAGGTAAATCACCCGGTCCGGGCGGACATCGGCGTCCCTCACCACCGCCCCTTCCAGAACCACGGCGGAGTTGTCCCACGCCGCCAACGGAGAAGCGGTCCGATCGACGGTCAACCCGGTCACCGCCGCGCCAAGAACGGCAAACAGCGCCAGGATCAACACCGGCGCCGCCTTTTTGACGGCGAAGTAAGCGATGGACGCCACTGTCAAAGCGGCCCCCACCGATAAAAAAAGATGGTCGCCGTACAGATGGAAATGCCCGGCCAGGAATACGCCAAATCCGTACAGTACCGCCATCATTACCAAGGGCCTATTCATCCGCTCTCCCCCCACCAAAAAGGGACACCCAAAAAGGGGCCAGGCCCCTATTTTCGCCTAGTAGGTGGTGGCCATGTCGCGCAGCCCTTCGAGCCGTTTCTCACCGATCCCGGACACGTTCATCAGGTCGTCCACCGAGACGAAAGGGCCGTTTTGCTCCCGGTACCGGATAATCCGTTCGGCCAGGGCCGGGCCGATGCCGGGCAGATTCTCGAGTTCGGCCCGGTCGGCGGTGTTGATGTTGATCCGGGAATCGCCCGCCCCGGCAGAGGCACTGCCTCCCGGCACCGACCCTTGGGCATCCGGCGCCCGGACCCGGGGCACCAACACCTTCTGGCCGTCCTGCAGCGGCGCGGCCAGGTTCAGGGCCTGCAGGTCGGCCGAAGGCAAGGGACGGGCCATTTCCACCGCGTCCACCACCCGGGCGCCCCCCTCGACCCGGTACACGCCGGGGGCGTTTACCTCCCCGGCCACGTGGACCAGGAGCGTCGCCTGCTCCTTTTCCCCCGCCTGTTCGAGAACCGGAAGCTCGGGCGGCTTGATTTTGGCCTGAGCATACACATAGCCCAGACCGAAGACAATGGCGGCCGCCAATACCAGGGCGGCCAACTGCTCACGGCGTCCGAACAAGGTCCTCACCAGCCCGGGATGGTTATCCTTTTTCTGTTCTCCTTTTTCTGTTCTCCTTTTTACACCAAATTCCTGTCGGCTTCGGAAGCGGGGCACAAAAAGAAGCCCACGGACTCGGACGGAGGAAAGCTCTTTCGCCCCAGTTCACCACTCAACAACTACCGGCCGCGAGATGTGAGGTGAGATGTGTGAGGTTGGAGCTGGTTTCCCGGCCCTCAACTCAAAGACAGCTACTCGGTAACTGCTCAGGAGTCAGAAGTCAGGAGCCAGAATCCAGAATAAGGGAGGATAGAACGAATTGATGAACCTTTTGCCAAACAATCAAGTCTTGAAAATGCCTGGCGGGTTCTCTTTTCATTCTGACTCCTGAATTCTGGCTCCTGGCTCCTGAGTAGTTAACGCTACTCGGCTTTGCAGGTCTCCCCCCGCTTGCGCAGATTCTTCCGCTCATAGCCTAAGAGCCTGCCGCGGACGTCCAGTTCCATTTCGTATATCCCGATGATATCCATTAGATCAGGTACAGCCTTGCGCTCCACAGCCTCCAAGACTACCTGCCAACCTTGGTCGGTCTTGCCGGCCCCGATGACTCTTTCCACCAGTAGACCTGTCAACTGCTCCAAATAGTTCTTGGCTCTGGTCACCGCCTTTTCTAAGCCCACTGATATCACCCTCCCTTGTAGCCAATCATTCCGATTTCCCGGTTTGCCGCCGGCCCTCCCGGTTCGCCGGCCACTGCCCGGTGGGCCGCATCCCAGTCTTCCCAGATGCCATAGCTAAGCATGGTCTCGATGTTTGCCACCGCGGCTCTCAAGCTCACGCCGATAAGGGGTACGCCTGCTACGGAAATGATAACATCGGCATTGATTAGGAGCCCCTTTTTTAGAACCCGGTCCAGGACGTCAACCAAGGTGGCCCGCGTGTCCCGCACCGGCCTCATGGCAGAACCCCGCCCTCCGGCAGGTTTCTATCGCCTACCGAAACAAAACTGTACGGGGGCCAGGGACCGGTGAAACGCACCTCGATACCGTCAAGGTCCGTAATCCTCTGGAGCTCTTTGCCCAAGTCCCGCACCCGGTCCTCGTCCACGAGGCAGGACAAGTTCATCAACATCACCCTTCCACCGTCCGCTTTTTTCACCTTTTCCACCCGCACGTCGGCCACGTGCTGCCGGATGGAGCCGCAAAACTCCCGGTAGCACCGGTCCAGCCGGCCCTCCAGTTCCTGCCGCACCAGTTTCTGCAATTGCTGCTGGTACATGTAGGCCAGACCGGGGGGGCTGGTCCTGATCCGCGCCTCCAGCTCCTGCAACCGCTCACTCTGGGCGACCGTATCTTTACTCAGAACAGCCACATTGTAGAACACCTGGATGCCATACTCTTGCCTGCCACGGACCTTCTTCAGCTTTTCCCTCAGCCCTGGTTCCTCGTCTCCGAGCCAGCGCCGGATCACAGCCTCCGCACTCTCTTGCCTCCCCCATACAATCACGCCGAAGCCAAAGGGGAGCACCGGGCCGAAGCGTGCAGCCGCAACGTCCAGCACGCGCTGGTGCGCCAGGACCCAGGCCTCGACGGCCGCCCGGCCTCCGGTCCGGTATGCCGCGTCCGGGCAATTGTGAACAACGGCCGCTAAGCCCCCGTGGACAACGAGGTAAACCTCGGCCCCGTCGAGGCCGATCGGCCCCAGAGAACCGTGGGCGGCGCTTTCCAGCACCCCGTAAAGGTACACGGCCTCCGGCCCTGGTACTGAGACGCCCATGGCTGCCCGGCCGTCCGTCCTCTCGGCTCCCAATGCCGTGTCCGGCACCTGCGGCTTGACTCCCGCTTCTTGCTTCCCGTCCATCAAAGACTACCTCGTTCCTTACATTTCGTCGACCCAGCGTTCGGGGTTAACAATCCAGTCAACGACGTCGTCCAGACCGTCCTGGACAGCCCTGACTGTGTCTGCGATGCCCTGTTGCAACTTGATTTCCTCCAGCGCCGCGTCCATCTCCAAAAGGGCCCGGCCCAGCCGCTCGATCTCATCACCGGTCAGGCGGCCGCTTTCCATCCTTTCCAGCGCCTGAAGTTTCAAGACGTCCCGGATGATCTCCACTATGGCCACTGCCAGCCCCAGCAACCCGTGCTTCATGTTGTCGGTGTCGAGTTCAATAGCCATCTGCAATCCCCCGTCCCGTCAGCCCCCGTTACACCCCGCCCGTACGTGGGGGATGGTGATCTCCAGAATCCCGTTGTTGATCCGCACATCCGGGACTCCAGCCCTGAAATCAAGCGGCACCTGTACAAAGATCTTCAGCCGGCCGGCTTCGTCAAAAACGTCCGCAAGCCCGGCGCTTCTTTGTTCACCGCCGCTCCGGCACCACCAGTGAAACATGACCGGCGCGCCGGTTACGGGGTCAAGGTCCCGCTCCCGAAACTCGGCGGCTGGCGCGCCCAGGTGAGTCAATGCTGCCGGGTTGATCACCTCTTCCAGGCGCCGCAGGACCTCGAAGTGGTTCACCGCCGCCACCGCCGCGGCCATTTCCGCAATCGAGGCGTGGCCACGGGACGCCAGGTACCAGAACAGGAGGCGGCTGCCGCTGTCCATGGCCGACAAAAACCGTTCCTCCGCATGTGTATCCATGCCGGTATCACACTCGTGTTCAGTATGTCCGCCGGGTGGCGGCGCGGCCTTAGGCGGAATCATCCCGGGACGCCGGGAGGACTTCCGGCAAAGCCTTGGCCCTGCGGGCCCTCGCACTTATCCAACCGCACCAGGGGCAGCTCGCGTCCATCAATTCCTCCAGGTCGACCGCCTTGCGGCACTGGGGACAGGCCTCTTTGTTAATGGTGGCCTCTTTCCAGGCCGCCGTTTCGTAATTGGTGCCGGACGGGAACTGCAGGCCAAACCTGGCGGCGGTCTCAAACGAAGCAAGGGCGGCCCTGATCTGGATTCCCAGAAGCTCCGTTCCGGCAACGGAGATGTTGATATCGGCGTTGATCACCAGTCCTTTATCCAGCACCCGGTCGATGATTTCCACCAGGTCGCCGCCGCGCCGCGGCTCGAGTGCCATCGCTTACACCTCCTGCTTTGCGGCGGCCCATGCCGCCTCCAACCGGCCCAGGAGTATCTCTTCCGCCCGGTTGTACTCCTCTTCGGTGATTTCCTTCGTTTCCAGCCATAGCTGCAGGCGCATGAGGTCCCGCTTGATGTTTTCTTCCCCGTACATCTCTTCCCAGGCTTGCTCGTGGATCTTCTCCACCAGTTTAAGAAAGAGCGTAAGGGGCAGACTCGCCGTTTGCAGCAAAAGGTAAGTCACAATCATCCTATGTCACCCGCCTCCGACGGGACGCCCTGATGCCTGCAGAGTTCCCGGTACGCTTCCCGCCAGTGCGCGAGCGTGATCACAAACGGCCCCGCGGCGGTGATCGACCCGCCGCTCGATTCGATCCAATCCCTCAAGGCGGCCGTGGCGGCCCGGCGGCACAGACCCTCCAAGGCCGCGCCCGAAAAGCCGTCCGTCGCCCGCGCCCAGGCGGCCGGACAGATGTCTGCAGCCAGCGGCCGGCCCCGCGTATGGACCTGCAGGACCGCCAACCGCGCCCGCTCGTCCGGATACGGCAACTCGACCAAAATGTCGAACCGGCCCGGGCGGAGAATGGCCGGATCGATAATATCCAACCGGTTGGTCGCGGCCAGGACCACCACTCCCTTTAGTTCCTCGATGCCGTCCAGTTCGGTCAGGAACTGGCTGATCACCCGCTCCGTCACGTGGGAGTCGCCGTCCGCCGCGCCCCGGACCGGCACCAGCGCGTCAATCTCATCGAAAAAGACAATACAGGGCGCAGCCTGCCTCGCCTTCCGGAAGACCTCGCGCACGCCCTTTTCCGAATCTCCGACGTACCTGGACATCAACGACGGGCCCTTGACCATGATGAAGTTCGCCTGGCTCTCGCTGGCCACCGCCTTGGCCAGCAGTGTCTTGCCGCACCCTGGCGGACCATGCAGAAGAATCCCCTTCGGGGGCCGCACGCCTGCGGCGGCGAAGAACTCCTCGTGGTTCAGAGGCCATTCGATGCTCTCCTGCAGCACCTGCTTGGCCTCGTCGAGGCTACCGACGTCGGCCCAGCCAACCTCGGGCACTTCGGTGAACACCTCCCGGATGGCCGAAGGCTCGATTTCCTTCAACGCCTCCAGGAAGTCGGCCTGCCTCAAGGCAAGTCTTTCCAGGGTTTCATACGAAATGAAGTCCTGGGCGAAGTCGATTTCGGGCATTATTTTGCGCAGGGTGATCATCGCCGCTTCCCGGCACAGCGCTTCCAGATCGGCGCCGACGAAGCCGTGCGTGATCTGGGCCAGCGTGTCGAGATCCACATCCTTAGCCAGGGGCATACCCCGCGTGTGAATCTGCAGGATCTGGAGCCGGGCGTGCCGGTCCGGGATCCCGATCGCGATCTCCCGGTCGAACCGACCGGGACGCCGCAGGGCGGGGTCCAGCTTCTCGGGGATGTTGGTCGCGCCGATGACGATCACCTTGCCCCGCGTCTTCAGCCCGTCCATCAGGGCCAGCATTTGGGCCACGATCCGCTTCTCGACTTCGCCCACCACTTCAGCACGCTTGGGAGCCACCGCGTCGATTTCGTCCAGAAAAATAACAGCGGGCGCGTTCCGGCTTGCTTCCTCGAACAATCGGCGCAGGTGGGCCTCGCTCTCCCCGTAGAACTTGTGCACGATCTCCGGTCCGTTGACGGCGTAGAAACGGGCCAGCGTCTCGCCGGCCACCGCCCGGGCGATCAGGGTCTTCCCGCAGCCCGGCGGCCCATACAGGAGCACGCCCTTGGGCGCGTCGATTCCCAGCTTGTCGAACACCTCCGGGTACTTCAGGGGGAGTTCGGTCATCTCCCTGATTTTGCGGACTTCGCGCTGCAACCCGCCGATGTCTTCATAGGTAACCTTGGCGCATTGCGGTTCACCCGTCCCGGTTGAGACGACGGCGGCGGTCTTGATCCGTACATCCGTGTCGGCCGTGATGAGCAGCGCTCCTTTGGGTACCGCGTCCAGCACCAAAAAGTCGTGCGCTCTGGTCCCGACCAGGGTGACCCGCACCCGGTCACCCACCACCACCGGCACGCCATCCAGGACGCGCGCCAGATACCGGGCCTCCTTCTCCCCCCAGCTGCCCCGGGCGACCCCCTGGGGTTTCAACAGTACTGAACCGGCCTGTTGCCATTCCGCTCTCCTGAGCCGGACCTTCTCCCCCAGGCTGACCTGCGCGTTTTCGCGAATGATGCCGTCAACGTGCAGGGACTGCCGGCCGCGGTCCTCGGGGTAGGTGGGCATCGCACGGGCGACGGTCACCTTGGGGCCTTCGATCCAGATGACATCTCCGATCTCGACCCCCAGTGCGGACATGTCCCCGGGGTCGAGCCGGGCGATGCCGCGGCCGACGTCGCGGGGCCGGGCTTCAGTGACCCGCGTGGTTGTCTCGGGTGCGACTTCCGCGGGCGGCATCAAGCGTCCTCCTTCTTGGCCAGCCTGATTTCCAGGATTCCGTTGCGGTAGGAAAGCTTGCGCGAGGCGGGGTCCACCTTCACCGGGAGGGCGGATTCCTTCCGGTAAACCCGGTCTTTGCCCGCGCCCTGGAGCTTGAGGGCTCCCTCGTCCAGGTTGACGGCGATGCTTTCTTCCTCTATTCCCGGAAGCTCTGCGATGATCAGGAGCTGCCTCCCCTCATCCAGGACGTCCACGATCGGCTCGCGCACCTCATCGACCAGCGGCCCGTCGTCCGTGTCCCGAATGTTACCGAACTCCTCAACGACCGGCCTCCCACCCAGCCCCAACCGGACTGAAAAGCCGTAGACCCCGTGGTATTTCCCGCCGGGGCCGGTGAACTCCCCAGTCCGGGTAGTCTCGTTTTCCCCTTTTTCCGCCATCTTGGCCACCAAATCGAGGAAATTGCCGAGACCCTTGAAGAGCCCCCCCAGACCAAGTTCCTCGCGCGCCTCGTCACGCTTTTTCAAGCTTCATCACTCCCCGCTTCCCCGCGAATCCGGATCTCGCTGAAGTTGAACGGCGCCATCAGTACCGTCCGCTTGAACTGATAGCGCTCGCTGTATTCCCGATCCAAGTCGGCTAGGCAATTGTCGAACTCCACCTCCCGGGCCCGGTCGATCAGGAAGGACATGTTCAAGACCATCTGGTCGGCGTAGATTTTGTTCTCCCGATAGTCGACCGCCGCCGGACGCAGAGCGTCCAGCAGAACCCGGGCCTCCTCGGCCTTCTTTCTCAGCAGCGTCGCCAGCACCAACTCTCCAAGGCGGATCTTGTCCTCGTGCCGCCCCTCGCCCTTTTCCCCGTACACCTTGTCACGCAGCTTCTTGATTCGGGTATCCTGTTCGGCAATTTCACGGAACACGGACTGCATTTCTTGCCAAAATACCTGCAGCCCGACTTCCGCCCGCCCGTCGACAGCGCGCAGAAGCCGCCGCAACTCCGGCGCCTCCCGCTGGAGGAACCGGCGCACTTCTTCAACCCCTGCGGCTACAGTGTTGAACCTTACCGGCAGGACCGCCCGGTATTCCTGAAAGACCCTGGCAATTACGTTTTCGTGTGCCAGCATGTTCTCCCGCTTGATCGAGTACTCCTCGAGGGGCGAGGAACTCGCAACCGCGCTGAGGTCACCGTGGGCAATGGTCGTCACCTCCTGCCCTCCGCCGATGCCCACCGGGCCGAAGTTCCTCTCTTCCTCCCCCGAAACGATGCAGTACACATACTTGCCGGCCAGCCTGTCGGTCAATAGTCCAAGGGCAGTGTCGTCCACTCGCCGTCTTCCTCCTCTCCCGCTGAGGGTTTTCCGGAGACAACCTTGCCTAGGGTCTTCTTTTCCTGCTCGATTTCAGAAAGACGTTTCACGATTTCCTTTTGCCGCCTACCAATCCGGCCAAGCTCCTTTTCCAGGCGCTCCTGCTCCCTCTGCAGCAGACAAAGATCGAAATAGGCCGCAGCGGCGGTCCTCCGTTTGGGACGGGTGGTCCTTACCCGCTTCCTAGTCCCCCTAAACCCTTCAAGGTCGTTCAAACCACGCAAGAAACTTCATCCTTCCATGACCGTCAGACGCCCTGCGGCTGCCAGATGCTTCCAATCCGAACCGTCTTATCCCGCTCCCTGTCGTACGGCCGGTCTCAATCGCCTTGTCCCCGGGAAACTCTCAGCACCATTTGCTGATCAGTTCATCAACCGTTTCCCGGATACGGAGCAGGCTCTTCCGGCTACCAACGCGGCTCGATTCCGAGGCGAGCACGTCAAGGCAGATGGCCCGAAAGCGTGGGTCCTGGGCACTAACCCGGGCACCCACGATCTGCGTGGTCCTGGCGACCATGAGGCATCCTCTGACGGTGGGCGAGAACTCGCACCTCCCAGATTCCCGCAGATCTTGGACGATCGATACGATTTTACGGGCGTCTTCAACTGACAAGCCCGACTTCGAGGCGGTAATGCCGGTCTCCGTCTCTTCATCGAAATGGTCCAGGTCGATAGTCACCATGCGGTCCCGCAAAGCGTCCTGGCTACGGAACACCCCGGCGTATTCTTCCGGGTTGCTGGTGAATATAGCCCTGAAATTCGGGTGTACTTGCAAATACTCGTTCACACCGGCCGCCAAGGGCAGGTCCAGTATCCTTTCCTGCAGGACGGAGAGCAGTACGTTGTTCGCCTGAGGGCGCGAACGGGTAAATTCGTCGTAGATCAAAGTGAGACCGTTCTTGCAAGCTAAGGTGATCCGGCTGTCAACCCACCGGGTGCTCACGTCCTCTTCCACCTTCAGTACCCGCGAAACGAAGCGGTCCACCACCTTACGCAAACGGTAGCCGTTCGCACCCCCCACCAGGTCCGAGGTCGTGAACTCCTCGTCCCCGTGTAAGAGCACCGCGGGCCGGCCCAAGAGGTGCGCCAAGTGGAAGGCCAGCGTGGTTTTCCCCGTTCCTGAAGCGCCCCGGAAGTGCACCGGGAAACCCGCGGCGAGATAGGCGAGCGCTCTTTCAGTCGTATCTTTGACTTGTGAAGTCTCCACAAAGTCGGGCATTGGTTTCGGTTTAAGAACGGTCGGTTCGGCACCTGCCAAGTGCTTCTCATCCTTTCCGGCCTTTTCGTGCCGCACTTGGGAAACCCGCTGACGAAAACGAGTTTTCCGGTCGCATGGTCACAGGGCCAAGGTTCATCTACCGGTTGCCGTTTTCGCCGGTTTCATCAACGGGAGCCGGGGCCTCAACGACCGGCGCCACGTTCGCGGATGTGCCGGTTTGTTTTCTTATCCCCACCCATACCAGACGCCAGGCGGCCGCCGCCCCTTTCAGGTCTTCACGGTAGCCCTTGAGGACGTCCTGGGTTTCATCGAGAAGCGCGCTCAAGTCTCTTCTAAGCTCGCCCATAAACACTTCAAATGCCCTTAAGCGCTCTTGGTTTTCCCGATTCAGGTCTTCTTTGCCGGCCTTGAGAATCAGGCGCAAAGTCGCGGCCATCTCCCGGCGGTGGGTATTGAATTCCTTCAGCCATCGGGCTGTCTCCTCATACAGCACTTTTGTCTTTTCCTCGATCACCAGATACTGGGCCCGAAAATCCGCGAGTCTTTGCTCTTCACCCTCAGCCAGATCCTTACGCAACTGGTCAAAGAGGGCCTCCAACCGCTTTTCCAAGTTCTCGCGCTCCCGCTGAAACTGAGCCAGCCTTTGCTGTGTTCCCCTTCGTAATGCCGAGAGCTCCGTGTACAGCGCCGACTGAGCGTCATTGAAACTGTCCATCCGCTCTTCTTCACCGGCCAGACGCTTGCTGCGCTCTGCCTGAAGGGTGGACTGCAATCTCTGGGCCATTTCCTCATGGTAGCCCCGTAACTCCTCAAGCCTTTTCTTAACGTCCTGCTGCAAATTCAAGATGTAATCGTTGCGTTGCCGCCTATCTGACAATATATGGTCTACCAGGTCCTTCATTTCGTTTGCCGGGCGCATGTCGCCACCTCCCTGAGTAGCTAAGAAAGAGTAGCATGCCAATGCTGCGGGAACATCCGCTCCCCAACCCCGGCGGAGCCGGTGGAGCAGTTCCGCGAAATAACTGTTTTGCCAATGAGTTTCCAGTTCCTTGATGATCAACCGCAGGTTGCATGATTTCAGTTTGCTGACGGAAGCGAGCATTTCATCCAGGGCGACCCGCAGCTCACCCTGCCGGCGGAAGAACTCGAACAGGGCTTGCTCCATCCGCTTCCTGCTTTCCACCTGCCGTCTTAGATCATCCAGCATCTCGAACTGCTCCCGACCGGTCACCAAGCCTTGCCGGGCCAGGAAACTCTCCACTCGCTCGTTGATGTCCTTCTCCTCCGCACAGAACCTTTCCAGAGCGTCCAACACTCTGTTCCTGCTCTCACGGCACCGGGCCTCCAAACCGCGGGTGAGGAAGTCGAAGTCCTTATGGCGCATGTTATGGTGGTACGCCATGCTGCGGCGTAAGGACTCGGTCTTGATTTCTTGCTGAGATACGGCCCGTTGAACGTCTTCCCTGATCCGAGCGGCAAAATCCGTCACCAAGGAGGAAGTGTAGTCCGAGATCCAATATGAATTATCGGTATCTTTTCCGTCGTTCACCTTGTCACCTGACTTTCTGGTGTGACAAAACACCGCGGTGAACCGGAATAACCGGTTGTAGTCGTGCGTTTTCGCTCTTCCGGTGGGAAAGTCGCAAGCGATGCCTGGATGGGCCGTGCCTGGTGAGAGGGACTTATTACGCTCTCACCCTCCAGGGATGCTCGCCCCTTCCCGCGCGTTTAGGCGGCCGATGCAGACGCCGTGAGCCCGATAGCCTCTGCGTACTTCAGATAGGTGTCAACCGAAGCCACGACCACGCGTGCCTCAACAGCCAACAATTCGATGCCCACCAAGGAGACCCTGACCCAAGCATCGATGACAACGCCTTTGTCAAGGATGCGGTCAACGACTTCCACCAGGCTTGAAGAGCTAATTGCTTTTTCAACGGCCATCCTTTCCACCCCCTTTCCTTGGCGGTACAGCATTATATGCCAAAACTGCCAGTGCTGTTACTTCGCAGGCAATTATTTCCCTTTATTCCACCAAAGATTCGGCGCCTATTCCTGGTCAACCGGTATCCTTGGAGGTTTGTGCATCCGGGAATGGGAATGGGCCGTTCTTTGGAGGTACGGCTGTTATCAACGACGCGCTCCTGCTGTCAAGTGTTTTTGCCCGCCGGCCCGCCGGATCAGGCATCGCCGCGCTTCTTTTTGGTTACCATAATTGCACAGTCGGGACAGACCAGGGCACACAGGCCGCAGTAATTGCAGGCCTCGCCGTCGACCGGCTCGATGGCCGGCGTCCCGTAGAGGCCCAGCCGCTTGGACCAGTCCAGACAGCGCTTGGGGCACTTCTCCAGGCAAAGGCCGCAGCCCTTGCAGAGGCCCGGGAAAACCACGAAGGTGCCTCCGGGAAGTTCCCGGGTCACGGGTTCAAAGCCTTCCACCTTATTTTCCGCCGTGCGGTACTCAAACTCCCACGGCTTCGTCTCGTACTGTTCAAAGCCTTCCATAACTTAATTTCCGCCTCCTTTTAGAATCCCGTCCACCAGCTCCACGCCGCGTTCCAGGGCCCGGTGGTTCAACTCCCGCAGCTTCGGGTCCTGCTCGAATTTGTAACCCAGTCTTTTCTCCAGGGCCTTTTTGGCTTGGTCCACCGGCACGACCCGCGTGGCCCCGATGACCGCGCCCATGATGACGATGTTGAACACCCGCGGGTGGAGTTCCGCCTTGGCGACGGCCACCGCCGGAATACTCAGGATGCGGCGGGCTGCTCGAGGCATTTCCTCTTCTTTGATTTCGGCCAGGTCGTCGTAAATAAAGACTGTTTCCGGCCCGACGTACTGGCGGGTTCTCCGGACGGCGCGCCCGCTCAGGGCGACCACGATGTCCCCCTTCTCGAATTTAGGGGAGGCGACGGGCCGGTCGCTGATCTGCAGGAAGGCCAGGCTCACGCCCCCCCGCTGCTCCACGCCGAAGGCCGGGATGTACAGGGCCTGGGCACCATCCTCGTAGGCCGCCTCGGCCAGGATCTCGGCGACCGCTTGCACCCCCTGGCCCCCTTCACCGGCGACGACGATCTTAACGGGCCGCTTTCTTTCCATCTTCGTCCTTTCCGGCGGCCGCCGGCGCTTTTAGTTCTCCGGTCCGGAAATGGGCCGGCATCTTCTGCTCGAGAAACTCCCAGGTATCCTTGGCGTTGGTCCGCCAGTTGGTGGGGCAGGTGGCCAGCACCTCCACGAAGGAAAAGCCCCGGCCCTCAATCTGGTTTCGCAGCGCCCGCACCATCATTCTGCGCAGTTGGGGCAGCTTGCTCACCGTGCCCCGGGCGACATAGGCGTCGTCGCCGGTGATGGCGGCCACCATTTCCGGTCCTTTGGCGGGGCGGCCGGTGGCCTCCGGGTCCCGGCCGTAGGGGGAGGTCTCCGTTTTTTGACCCGGGAGGGTGGTGGGGGCCATCTGCCCGCCGGTCATCGCGTACTGCGTGTTGTTGGCCAGAATGACGGTGATCTTCTCGTTCCGGCCCGCCGCGTTGACCAGGTGCTGCGCCCCGATGGCGTACCCCCCGCCGTCGCCCATGTAGGCGACGCAAATCAGTTCGGGGTTCGCCCGCTTGATCCCGGTGACCACCGGCGTGGTCCGCCCGTGGTGGGTTTGGACGGAATCGACGTTGAAGAAATCCCAGGCCAGCAGGGAACAGCCGATGTCACACCCGAACACGACCCGGTCCTGGATCCCGAGTTCGTCGATGGCCTGCCCGAGAGCGCGCAGGGCGATCCCGTGCCCGCATCCCGGGCAGAACTTGTGGGGCTTGGTTTCCAGACGCCAGCTTTCCGGCATCGCCGGCTTGACGGTCATACTGCCAACCCTCATTAGTGCGCCGCCGGGGGTTGGGCCCCCAAATCCCGGCAGCGCGACGCGATTTCTTCCGCCGTGATACCCAGTCCCGGCTTGTAGAGCGGGACCATCTCCACGGTCAGACCGTACAGGGCGTCCCGCACCAACCGGGCGAATTGCCCATAGGCCGACTCGACCACGAGCAGGCGCCCCGCCCGCCCGGCCGCGTCCCGGAGTGCGGCCACGGGCAACGGGCGCAGGGTGACCGGCCTAAAATAACCCGCCTTGAGGCCCTCGGCCCGCAGGAGTTCCACGGCTTGCTTCGCCGCCCGGGCCACCACGCCGTGGGCGACCACCAGGACAGCGGCGCCTTCGGCGCCAGACTCCTCATGCTCAACAATCTCCGGGGCCACCCGCTCGTATTCCGCGGCCTGTTCCAGGACCACCGCGTACAGTTCCTCCTCGGTGTTATAAGTGTTCCGGTAGTGACCCGGCAGCCGGTCCACGCCCGGCTTGCCCGGCCGCCCCACGAATGGTTCGGGTGCTGCCGGTTCCATTCCGCGTTCCACCGGATCATAAACAGTGAGCGGCTCGCGCATTTTGGCCTGGTAGCCGTCCGCCAGCACGAACACCGGAAAGCGGTAGCGCCAGGCCGTGTTGAAAGCCTTGATGGTGTAGTCGTAGAGTTCCTGGAGGCCGGCCGTGGAGTACACCACCCGGAAGCCTTCCCCGTTGCCGCCGAAGGTGGTCAGGGTGACTTCCTGTTGGGAATAGATCACCGTGGCCGTGGAAGGGCCGCCGCGCTGCATCACCACCACCACGACCGGCAGGCGCATCATTTCGGCCATGGATACGGGTTCCTGCATCAGCACGTTGCCGGGGCCGGCCGTGGCGGTGAAGGACTTTTTCCCCGCCAGCACCCCGCCGATGGTTGCAAAACCCGCGGAGAGCTCGTCCTCGGTCTGGAGAAAAATCTTCCCGTGCTTGGGCGCCAACCGCGTCCAGTAGTGCATCACCTCGTTCTGGGGCGTGATCGGGTAGCCGTACATCACGTCGGCGCGTGCGGCGATCGCCGCCCAAGCCACCACTTCGTTCCCGGTCATGAAGACCCGTTTTTCTTCCATCACCGGCGCGCCGGACATTTTTTCAAACCTCCCCCGATTGCTTCAACCACTACCAAAAAGCGCGCGGCATAAACCGCCGCAGCGGGCGCACCGGATGGGCCGATAGATCATACGGGCCGATTTCCGCCGCCACCGCCGCCGGGGCCGTGGTGGCCACCACCGGGAGACTTAAGATCCGCCCGGCCGCCGCCACCAGGGCGGCCCCCGCCTGCACCACGGCCGCCGTGGTTTCCGAACCGAGGTGCGTGTTGTTGATCAGCCCGTGCACCGGGCTTAAGTTCCGGACGTGGGCGACGATGTCCTCCACCGTCGCGGTCAGGGGCCGGCTGGCGTTGATGACGGCCAGCACGTTGAACCACCGTTCTTGTTCCACGCCCTCCACCAGGTTCAGCGCCTGCGCCCCCCTAACGCCGTAACCGACGTCGAAGACCACGTGCCCGGGACGGCGCAATGCCCACCGGGCCTCGGCCTTGAGGACGCCCCCGGCTTCTCCGAAGCCCAGCGTCCGGTGCGTTTCCCAGGCGACCACGTGAATGCCGGCCGGCTCAAGCTCCTCTTGAAGCGGACGCAAAGTGTAGCAGGGTTCCACGGTGTCCAGGTCGACCAGGGTCACCAGTTCGCCTTCCCGGGCCAGTTCCAGCGCCCGATTCACGGCCACCTCGCTTTTCCCGGCGGCGTATTCGCCCACATAAGCCTCCACGATGCGGATGCGCCTCACCTCAAAGACCAAAAAGCCGGGGAAACAGTCCCCGGCATAGAATCCCACAATCTAAGCTTTCTCATCCGGTACTCCGCCTGAATCTCAGGCTGGGGGATAATGAGAGATGCAGTGCCCCAAGCCAAGCTGAAACCGCCGTCCGCGCGGAGCACGGAGCCCGGCGGCAAGGGGCGGCTTCCAGACGAGCGGTCCAACTTCCAAACTCCGGACCGTTCAGAAGCGAGCATGACGGAAAGGCAAGCATGGCGAAATCAGGCGAAATTACCATCCGGTAAACACCACTAAAGCAGTTTTTGGACCGCGTTGACTATGTCGTCCGGTGTCAGGCCGTACTTCTGTAAGAGTTCATCGGGCCTCCCCGATTCGCCGAAGACGTCCTGCAGGCCGACCCGGAGCATGGGCACCGGGTAGTGTTCGGCCAGCGTCTCGGCGACGGCGCTGCCCAGTCCGCCGATGATGCTGTGCTCTTCGGCGGTGACGATGAGCCCGGTCCGCTGCGCGGCGTCCACGATCGCCTGCACGTCCAGCGGCTTGATGGTGTGGATGTTCAGCACGCCCGCCTCGATTCCCTCGGCGGCCAGCAGTTCAGCCGCCTGCAGCGCCTGGCCGACCATGAACCCGCTGGCGATGATGGTGGCGTCGAGCCCCTGGCGTAGGGTCACCGCCTGACCCGGGACAAACTTGAAATCATCCCCGTGCAGGACCGGCACCCCAGCGCGGCCCAATCGGATGTACACCGGACCGTCGATATCCACGGCGGCGCGCACCGCCCCCGCCGTTTCCACGGCGTCGGCCGGCACGAAAACGGTCATGTTCGGCAGTACCCGCATCAGCGCGACGTCCTCCACCGACTGGTGGGAAGCGCCGTCTTCCCCGACGGTGATCCCGGCGTGGCTGGCGGCGATTTTCACGTTCAGCCGCGGGTAGGCCACGCTCTGCCTGATCTGGTCGAAAGCCCGGCCGGCGGCGAACACGGCGAAAGTGCTGCAGAAGGGAATCTTGCCGGCGGCGGCCAGCCCGGCGGCCGTGCCGACCATGTTCGCCTCCGCCACGCCGAGGTCGAAAAACCGGTGGGGAAAATGCTTTTTGAATTCAATGGTCTTGGTGGACTTGGCCAGGTCGGCGTCCAGCACCACGATGTCCGGATTCTCCGCGCCCAACTCCACCAGTGCTTTGCCGTATGCCTCCCGGGTCGCGATCTTCTGCATCTGCCAAACCTCTCACTTCTCCAAGATTGTGGATTGATTCTACGCTAACGCCTTTCTACCGACTTAAACGGCCGCCACAACCAGGAGTCGGGTCGACCAGACTCTCCGTTTATGTGGCACCGCGCGCGGCAAGGTTGCCTAAGTCAGGTATGTTCCGGTGGCCGGTCGCCCGATAAGGGGACAGTCCCCCTGAGGCCCAAAGGGGACTGTCCCCCGTCCGCTGCTGATACCCCGGCTGGAACCTCCCCACCAATACTAACTGTCCCTCAGTTTCCAGCCCCCAGCTCCGCCAGGGCCCGGGCGACCTGGTCCCCCTTTGGGGCCACCCCGTGCCAGTCCACCCCGTGTTCCATGAACGACACGCCCTTGCCTTTGACGGTTCGGGCCACGATGGCCGTCGGCCGGCCCCCGGCCGACCGCGCCTGCTCCAACGCCGGCAGGATCTGCCCGAAGTCGTGGCCGTCAATCTCGAGGACGTGCCAGCCGAAAGCCCGCCACTTGTCCGGCAGCGGTTCGAGCGCCATCACCTCGCTGACCGGCCCGTCGATCTGCAAGCCGTTGAAGTCCACAATCGCTGTCAGATTCTCCAACGCGTAGTGCGCGGCGGCCATGGCCGCTTCCCAAACCTGTCCCTCCTGGCATTCACCGTCACCCAGAAGAACATACACCCGGTAGTCCCGCCCGTCCAGCCGCGCCGCCAGCGCCATGCCGTTCGCGGCCGACAACCCCTGCCCTAGGGAACCGGTCGACATTTCCACGCCCGGAAGTTTGCGCATGTCGGGGTGACCTTGCAGCCGGCTGCCCAGCTTGCGCAGCGTGCTCAACTCCGCCACCGGGAAGTAGCCCCGTTCGGCCAGGGCCGCGTACAACACCGGCGCGGCGTGCCCTTTCGAGAGTACAAACCGGTCCCGGTCCGGCCAGTCGGGCCGCACCGGGTCCAGGCGCATCTCGTTGAAGTAAAGGGCGGTGACGATGTCGGCGGCGGAAAGTGAACCGCCCGGGTGGCCCGATCCGGCCTCCGCCACCATCCGGATAATGTGTTTCCGGATTTCCCTGGCTTTGCTGGCTAGTTCAGTAACGACCTTTTCCATTCTGTTCGGTTCCACCCCCCCCCGGCAAGTAATCGGCCCGAAACGGCTGCCGGCCTGGTATGGACACTTCACCCGGTTTCCAGGCCCATCTGGTAGGTATTCCTTTTCCTCGACACTAATTCCTGCCTAGCGACAACCAAAACCTAAGCCCAAACAAAGCCGAAAAACCACGCCCATAATGAGAAAAGGCGGGGAATTACCCCGCCTGTCAGGTCTTTTCATTAACCTCGCCTACTTCGACCGCGCCTTCCAGACCAGGTAGGCCTGGATAAACTCGTCGATGTCCCCGTCCATCACCGCCTCCACGTTTCCCTTTTCGAACTTGGTCCGGTGATCTTTGACCATCGAATACGGGTGGAACACGTAGGACCTGATCTGGCTGCCCCAGGCGATGTCCGGCTGGTCGCCCCGCAGGGCGGCGATCTCCTCTTCCCGGCGCCGCAGTTCCAGGTCCAGAAGCTTCGCCGTCAACAGCTTCATGGCGGCGTTCCGGTTGGCGGTCTGGGAACGCTCGTTCTGGCAGGAGACCACAATCCCGGTCGGCAGGTGCGTGATCCGGACCGCCGAGTCCGTCTTGTTCACGTGCTGCCCGCCGGCCCCCCCGGAACGGTAGGTGTCAATCCGCAAGTCATCGGGATTAATATCCACGGCCGCGCTCTCCGGGACCTCCGGCAGAACGTCCAGCGACGCAAAGGAGGTGTGCCGGCGCCCCCCGACGTCGAAGGGCGAGATGCGCACCAGGCGGTGCACGCCCTTTTCGGCCCGCAGGTAGCCGTAGGCAAAAGGCCCGGACACCAGAAAGGTGACGCTTTTGAGCCCGGCTTCGTCGTCCGGCAGGATGTCGAGCACCGCGGCGGCATAACCGCGTTTCTCGGACCAGCGCAGGTACATCCGGAAAAGCATCTCCACCCAGTCCTGGGCCTCAAGGCCCCCGGCCCCGGCATGCAGGCTCAGGATGGCATTCGCCTCGTCGTGGGGCCCGGAAAGCAAAAGTTCCAGCTCCAGCGCGGCCACGGTGCGGTCCAGTTCGGCCAGAGACCGCTCTACTTCCTGGGCGGTGTCGGGGTCCTCAATCTCCTCCCCCAACTCTAGCAGTACGACCGCGTCCTCGAAATCCCGGCGCAAGTCGTTGAAACCTTCCACCCGCCGCCGCAGCCCGGCCAAGCGCCGGGTGACTTCCTGGGCGCGCTCCTGGTGCTGCCAGAAATCCGGGGTCTCCATCTGTTTCTCCAGGGCGGCTATTTTGGTGTTCTTGCCGGCCAGGTCAAAGAGAGTGTTCCAGGTCGGCGATCCGCCGCCGCAACTCTTCCGCGGTCTTGTTCAGCTCAACGTACATAGACAAGTTGCACCTCCTCAAATTCGCCCCTTAAGTTAAGGGCCAGGACACTAGCTTGCTTCTTTTCCATCTCGTTTTCGTAGCACATAGCAATTGCTGACAACGCGGGCATTCGCTTGTTCTGGTCCGGCAATTGCCTGCTATTATCCCTGAACGCTGCATATCGGTTGCTTCCTCCCTGAGATGTTAGGTCAAATGGCGGTAGAGGAAGGTTAGTCCCGTGATTCCAGCAAGAGGCGGACACCGTCCAGAATCTCCCGTACTCGGTTACCGGAAACGGCACCGATTCTCTCAACCAAGTCCCGTTTGTCAACCGTGATTATCTGCGATACATTTACGACGCTTTGTTGCGGGAGGTTTCCTTCTCCGGAATCAAGCGCAACATTTCCCGGTGCCTTTCCGCGTTTGAGGTTGGAGGTAAGCGCACAAACCACAACCGTGTTGATCCGGCTCCGGTTAAAGAGATTGTTTTGAACAACCACGCACGGATGCCGGTAGCCCGGTGCGGATCCGGCAGGTTCACCAAAGTCCACCCAGTAGATATCACCTTGCCTGATCACCACTCTCCCTCCAGTATCCGCCGCTGGTAATTCTTAAACTGTTGTTGGTGCGCTTGCTCTTTAGTATCGGGTGCATCGTCGTGGGCGGCATTAATCTGCTCAAGTAGCTGCCTGTTTTCGAATTGTCGCATGAAATCTTCCAGCGCCAGAACAAACAATTGACTCCGCGATACTTCCAGTTTGCGTGCCAGCGCATCAGCCTTTTTGAACAGGGATTCTTGGATTGATATCGCCGTCTTTACTTTGGGCATAGTCTTTAGTTATACCTCCTTTCATAATAATAGTATAACCAATTTTGTTATACACCGTCAATACTCCTGACAAACAAGCGTTTTGCGTTGTAAGAAAAAAGAGGAGAAAGGGGGACAGTCCCCCTTTTCTCCGCCCGGTGGCGACGATGAATCGTCGTGAGCGACTCCCTCGAAAAACAGAGTCTTCCAAAATTATATTATCGTTCCCGCATCAGCGATACATTGGGAAAAGGGGGACAGTCCCCCTTTTTCACCCCGTCGCCTGCTCGTCCTTGGCGGCGCAGCACTTCTTGTACTTCTTGCCGCTCCCGCACGGGCAGGGGTCGTTCCGGCCCACCTTCTTGTCGCGGCGCACCGGCTGGTTCGCCCCCTCACCGCCGGCGGCGTAGAGGTTCTCCCGGACCGGCCGGCGTTCCACCTGTTGCGGCGGCACCACGCGGACCCGGAAGAGCTTCTTGACCGTCTCTTCCTGGATGCTCGCGATCATGTTCTGGAACATGTCAAAACTCTCAAACTTGTATTCCACCAGCGGGTCTTTCTGTCCGTAAGCCCGCAGGCCCACACCCTCCCGGAGCTGGTCCATGGCGTCCAGGTGGTCCATCCATTTCTCGTCCACGATGCGCAGCATGAGCACCCGCTCGATCTCCCGCATGGTCTCCGGGCCCAGTTCCGCCTCCCGGGCCGCATAGGCCTGTTCCATCTCTTCCTGGAACAGCCGCCGCAGGTCCTCCCGGCGGAAGTCGTCGCGCTTTTTCTCCAGCCGCCTTTCGAGTCCCTCCACGGTCCACCTCTCTCCGGGCAGGATCTGGGCCGCGTACTCGGACAGGCCGTCGTAGTTCCATTCCTCCGGGTAGACCCCATCCGGCGCGAAGGCGGCCACGGCCTGACCGGCCACTTCCTCCATCATCTGCTCCACCACCGGCCGTAAGTTATCCCCGCAGAGCACCTGGCGGCGCTGCCGGTAGATCAGTTCCCGCTGCTGGTTGATCACGTCGTCGTAGTTCAACACGTGCTTGCGGATGCTGAAGTTGCGGTTCTCCACCCGCCGCTGGGCGGTTTCCAGGGACTTTGAAATCAGCGGGTGCTCCAAGGGCGCGTCCTCTTCCATCTTCAGCCGGTCCATGATCCCGGCGATATTGTCGCCTCCGAACAGGCGCAACAAATCGTCGTTCAACGCGACGTAAAACTGGGTCGCCCCCGGGTCGCCCTGGCGGCCGCAACGGCCCCGGAGCTGGTTGTCGATCCGGCGGGCTTCGTGGCGTTCGGTACCGATGATGAAAAGGCCGCCCAGCGCGACCACCCGGTCGTGCTCGGCATCGGTCTCTTTCTTGAACTCGGCGTGCAATTCCCGGTAGAGGCGCCGGGCCTCGGCCACTTCCTCCGTGCACGGGCCGTACTCGGCCGCCTCGGCGATCACCTCCGGCGGGTAGCCCCGGCGGCGCATCTCCTGCAGGGCCAGGAACGACGGGTTGCCCCCCAGCATGATGTCCGTGCCGCGGCCGGCCATGTTGGTGGCGATGGTCACCGCCCCGATCCGGCCGGCCTGAGCCACGATCTCGGCCTCTTTCTCGTGATACTTGGCGTTTAAGACCTGGTGCGGCACCCCCCGCCTGGTCAGCATCCGGCTCAAAACTTCCGATTTTTCGATCGAGATGGTGCCCACCAGGACCGGCTGCCCCGTGGCGTGCCGGGCGGCGATCTCTTCGACCGCCGAACGGAATTTGCCCTCTTCGGTTTTGAAGACGGCGTCCGGAATGTCTTCCCTAACCATGGGCTTGTGCGTGGGCACGACCACCACGTCCAGCCCGTAGATCTTCTTGAACTCCTCGGCCTCGGTGTCCGCGGTGCCGGTCATGCCGGCCAGCTTCTCGTACATCCGGAAATAATTCTGAAACGTGATGGTCGCCAGGGTCTGCGACTCCCGTTCGATCTTCACGCCCTCCTTGGCCTCGATCGCCTGGTGCAGACCGTCGGAATAACGGCGGCCGAACATCAGCCGGCCGGTGAACTCGTCCACGATGATCACCTGGCCGTCCTTCACCACGTAATCCCGGTCCAGCTTCATCAGCGCGCGGGCTTTCAGCGCCTGGTTCAGGTGGTGCAGGACCTCCTCGTGTTCCGGGTCGGACAGGTTGTCGATACCGAGCAATTCCTCGCACCGGGCGAAGCCTTCTTCGGTCAAGCTGACCGTGCGCGCTTTCTCGTCTACCGCGAAGTGGGTCTCGGGCTTCAGCCGCGGCACCAGCCGGGCCATGGTGTAGTAGGTGTCCGTCGGTTTGCCCGACTGCCCCGAGATGATGAGCGGCGTGCGCGCCTCGTCGACCAGAATGCTGTCCACCTCGTCCACGATGGCGTAGTAGAGGTCGCGCTGCACCATGTCCCGGGGGTACACGGCCATGTTGTCGCGCAGGTAGTCGAAACCGAACTCGTTATTGGTGCCGTAAATCACGTCCGCCGCGTAAGACGCCTGACGTTGCCGGGCGTCGAGCCCGTGCACGATCAGCCCGGTGGAAAGGCCCAGGAAGCGGTAGATGTGGCCCATCCACTCGCTGTCGCGCTTGGCCAGGTAGTCGTTGACGGTCACGATGTGCACGCCCCGCCCGGTCAGGGCGTTCAGGTAGGCCGGCAAGGTGGCCACCAAGGTCTTCCCTTCGCCGGTCTTCATCTCGGCGATCCGGCCCTGGTGCAACACCGCGCCCCCCATGATCTGCACGTCGAAGTGCCGCATGTCCAGGACCCGGCGCGAAACCTCGCGGACTGCAGCGAAGGCCTCCGGCAAAAGATCCTCCAGCGGCGCGCCCGCGTTCAGGCGCTCCCGCAAGACCGGTGTCCGCGCTTGAAGTTCGGCATCCGTAAGTTTTTCGATGCCGGGCTCCAGTTCGTTCACGGCCGCCACCACCCGCTGCAGCTTTTTTACCTCGCGGGCGTTGTCGTCCAGGAAATTCTTCAAGAATCCGAGCAAGGGTGACCCCCCCTTACATTCCTTGGCGTCAAAATTGGAGGAACCCGCTGGTTTCTCCCTGCACACCCATTGATTTTATCATTTTAGCTAATGACTTTCAAGGTTGCCTTACAGGTGCTGGAAAATGCGCGGGGGCCGGTGGTGTCCGGCCCCCGCGCCGCAGGTGGCGCAGTTTTGCAGCGGTCTCCTAACCGAAGTCGGGCTCAATCAGCCCGTAGTGCCCGTCCTTTCGCCGGTAAACCACGTTCACCTGCTGGTTCTCGGCATTGGCGAACACGAAGAAGCTGTGCCCGAGAAGGTTCATCTGCATCACCGCTTCATCCACCGGCATCGGCTTCAGGGCAAACCGCTTAGTCCTGACAATGCGGTATTCGTCCTCATCCTCCGGCGCTTCCCGTTCCCTGGCCGTCTCACCCACACCAGGCCGCCGGTTCAACAATTTGCCCTTGTATTTCTCCAACTGCTTTTCGAGTTTCTCGACCACCAGGTCGATGGAGGCGTACATATCCCCGGTCGCTTCCTCACCCCTCAGGATTAGTCCGTCGATGGGCACGGTCACCTCGATCCGGTGGGCATCTTTCTCCACCGACAGGGTCACCTGGACTGAACCGAAATGCTGGTCGAACTTTCCAAGTTTTGCCAGTCTCTTTTCCACGTACCCCCGGAGTGCGGGTGTAACCTCAATGTTCTTCCCGCGGACGTAAATGCGCATCTCTTTTCAACCCCTTTCGCCTGGAGTTAAAGCATATTATTCCCCCGAAGGCAGGGAAATCCTGCACTTCGGGCCAAAAGAGGATTGTCGAAATCCGGATTTGTAAAACCCTAACTGGGTACAATTTCTTGTGGATACTGTGTATAAACCTGTGCATAAGCCATTTCTGGTGACCTCTGGTTGTGGATAGGCGCTGCGGCCTTGTAGGAGCGTGTCAGATTTAAATCCGGGCGGCGACAAGAACCGCGCCCAGGACCCTTGAAGCCCCGGCCTCCAACAACACTTTAGCCGCCTCGGACAGCGTGCTGCCGGTGGTGAGCACGTCGTCCACCACAATCACTGTGCGGCCCCGCAATAAATCATCCTTGTCCGCGCACCGGAAGCACCCGGCGAGATTGGTCAACCGGGCCGCCCGCGGCAGTCCGGCCTGCGCCGGCGTGTCCCGTACTTTGTCGAGCGCGGGACGCACGGGGATATTCAGTTGACCGCCGAGCTCCCGGGCCAGAAGTTCCGCCTGGTTGAATCCGCGGCGTTTGAACGCTTCCCGGGAGAGGGGCACGGGCACCACGAGATCGGCACCCGCATACGCCGGGTCAGGACGGACGGTCCGGATTATGAGTCCGGCCAGGAAAACGGCCAGGTCCCGCCTCCGGTCGTATTTGAGCCGGTGCACGACGTCGCGGGCCACCCCGTCGTAAGGTGCGTAGGCGCGGCAGCACTCGAAAGGCGGCGCACCCAGCCGGCAATCCCGGCAGAGCCGAGGTTTTAGTGCCGGAACGGCCGCAAAGAACGGGCTGCGCCGAATATCCGGGGGTCCCGGGGGATTGACTGCCGGTTCCGGTTCCGGTGCCGAAACGGGCGAAAAGAACCGGCCGCACCGGTCACAGTGCGGCTCTCCTGAAAGGCCCTCGATTTCGACCCGGCAGGCCGGGCACAACGCCTCGGCCACACCCGCCCCGCAGACCGGGCAGCCCCCCGGACCCGGAAACACCAGCCCGACCAGCCCGTCCAAAATCGCGCGCAGGCTAAACATTGGTCGCGTGCCCGCCCGCGGAGCAAAATTCGGAAACCTCCCGCCCGGCGGGGAGGCGCAAGCGTTCCTCGGCCCCGGCCAACAGCGCGTCCGAAGTGACCCCGTCCAGCGGCGCGGTGGAAAAACCGGTGCGTACCGGGAGCCGGACCCGTTCCTTTCGGTCCTGCACACCGAAGGAGATCTGCTCCAGCATGCGCTGCAAACGCTCGGCTTTCTGGGCGGCGCGAATTTCCCCGGTATCGGGCAGCAGCAAGGCAAATTCGTCCCCCCCGTAGCGGGCCGCCGTGCCGTCCGCCGGCAACCACTCCTCCACGGCCCGGGCGACCTGAACCAGGACGGTGTCCCCGGCGGCATACCCAAAGCGCCGGTTCAGGTCGTACAGCCCGTCGATTTCAAGCAGGATGACGGCCAGCGGCCGGTCCCGGCGCTCATAACGGAATAACTCGGCCTCCAACCGGCCGACGAACTGTTCCCGGTTGGGCAGGCCGGTGAGGTAGTCGCGGCCGGCCACCTTTTGCAGACGCCGGTGCAGGCGCCAGTTGTCGGCGGCGGCCGCCACCTGGCCCCCGACAACGCTCAGAAGACCGAGGCTCTTCTCGTCGTACACACCCGGGCGCTTGTCCCCGATCACGAAGACTCCCAGCATCTCGTTGCCGAATACCAGGGGCAGCAGAATAAGCGAGCGCGTCACCGGCGACAGTCCGGTCATCCGCTGCCACTCCGGTTCTCGGCGGAGGTCGGTGACCAGGCGGGGTTTGCGGTTTTGTGCCGCCCAGCCGGCAATCCCCTCGTCCCGTTCCCAGACGATGTCGTGTAACCCGCCGGCATCGGCGCCGGCGCCCTCCAGCGCCACCGGCACAAACAGGTGCCGCTCTTCGGACCAGAGATAAACCGCGGCCGTGTCGTAAGGTACCAGGCGCTTAACTTCGCGCAGAATCAGCTTCAGCAACTCATCCAGGCCGGGGCAGGCGCCGAGTCCCTGCGCAGTCGTGTACAGCAGGCGCAGTTCCCGGTTGTTCTCTTCCACCATCACAAAACGGCGCACGAAAAACTGGACGATTAAGCCGAGCAGGAGTGCCGAAAAGGCACCGGTAAACCCGGCGGACCGGTAGAGGGCGGCCACGAGGGAACCGAGTGGAATCAACAAGAGGTAGGTCGAGGCGTCCCAGCGCACGGCGGTGCACCAACCGCTGAGTGAGAGCCCGCGCCTCGGTAACAGGTACAGGGTGACCAGCAAGTTGTTGAGCACAAAGTAAGCGGCGGAGAAAGCCAAAAGCGGCAAGACGTTGGTCAGGGTGAGCATCTCCCCCGGGTGGGGTGTCCCGCCGCAGAAGAGATAGGCGAGATACGCACCGTAGACTGCCGGTACACTCTGCGCGGCGTTAAACAGGGTGGTCCGGGCCGGATTGCCCCGGTTGGCGATTCCCTGACCGAACAGGATGCCAAGCGCCGTCACCCAAGCCGCCGCCGCGGGCCCGTAGACGAGAAAGGCGGCGAAGGTGACCACCCAGCCGGCGGAGAGCTGTCCGTGCGGGAAAGAAATCACCAGCCACTCGCCCGCCATGACCAACAAGATCAGTACGGCCAGTTCGGCGCTGAAGTCCAGATCGACGACGGGGAAAAGCCAGGACAGCAGCACAACGCCCCCGATGGTCACCGACCAGAGGTAAAACACGCTGAAGATGTTTCCGGCGCGCATCCGACACCCCACCTTGAACTGGTAGATTCGACAAGAACGGCCTGTTTCCTCCAGCAACCGGGAAGAACTGTCAGGGGAAGGAGGGCAGGGCTAAGAATTCAGAAGCCAGAATCCAGAATCCAGAATTCAGAATGGAAGTCAGGACCAGAGGTGTGCCTAACCGGGGGAACATCTACCTGTTACTCTATGGGCATATCTTTCTCCGAACGCCCGGACTGGTCCCTAAAACGGAAAGCCGCCCCGGTTGCGGGACGGTCCGAATTCCCAATGTCGTTATCCGTGATGAATAACTATTCCAAAAGCCTGGAGACCGCGAAAAACAAGAATGGCTTGATGCGGCGAAGCCGGGGTACCCGCGTGGGGCACCCAGGCGGGGTACCCACGCCAAGCCCGAGTCTTTTGCAGCGGTCTTCTAGCCGGCGTCGGCGGTGGCGCGGATTTCTTCGGCCTTGTCGGTGCGCTCCCAGGGCAGGTCCAGGTCCTCACGCCCAAAATGGCCGTAGGTGGCGACCTGCCGGTAGATCGGACGGCGCAGGTCCAAGTGGTGGATGATCGCCGCGGGCCGGAGATCGAAATGCTCTGAAACCAGCTTCTCGAGCCGCTCCTCGTCGATCCGGCCGGTACCGAAGGTATCCACCCTTAACGCGACCGGCTTCGCCACCCCGATGGCGTAGGCCACGTGCACCTCGCACCGGGAGGCGAGCCCGGCGGCCACTATGTTTTTGGCCACGTACCGGGCCGCGTAGGACGCGGAACGGTCGACCTTGGTCGGGTCCTTGCCGGAAAAGGCGCCCCCGCCGTGGCGGGCCATGCCGCCGTAAGTATCGACCACGATCTTGCGGCCGGTCAGCCCCGTGTCGGCCTGCGGCCCGCCGACCACGAACCGGCCGGTCGGGTTGATCAGGTAGCGGGTGGAGTTGGTAATGAGCCCCACCGGGACGATCGGCTCAACCACCTTTTCGATCAAGTCGGCCCGGATCGTGGCGAGGTCCACGGCCGGATGGTGCTGGGCCGAGATCACGACCGTGTCCACCTTCACCGGTCGTCCGTCAGCGTACTGCACCGTAACCTGGGTCTTGCCGTCGGGCCGCAGGTAGGGCAGGGTGCCGTTCTTGCGGACCGAGGCCACCCGGCGCGCCAGGCGGTGCGCCAGGTAAACGGGCATTGGCATCAGCGCGGGAGTTTCGTCGGTGGCGTAGCCGACCATAATCCCCTGGTCGCCCGCGCCTACCCGGCTAAAAAGGTCATCCAGGCCCTCTCTAGCCTCCAACGCCTCATCGACCCCCATGGCGATGTCGGGCGACTGCTCGTCGATGCTGGTCAGCACGGCGCAGGTATCGCAGTCGAAGCCGTACTTGGCCCGCGTATAGCCGATGTCGCGCACGGTTTCCCGCACGATGTTCGGTATGTCCACATAGCATTTGCAGGTAATCTCGCCGGAGATGAGCACGAGTCCGGTGGTCACCAGGGTCTCGCAGGCCACCCGGGCCAATGGGTCTTTGGAGAGGATGTTGTCCAGGACGGAGTCGGAAATCTGGTCGGCCACCTTGTCGGGGTGCCCTTCGGTCACCGATTCGGAAGTAAAAAGATGCTTCGCCAACAGCGCTCTCTCCAATCTCTGGGGAACTAGGCTTACCAAAAGTATTTTAGCAATCGGCCTAACATATGTCAAAAAATCCGATAATTTCACCGGCCGCCCCCGAAAAGGGCGGCCTCACCAATCGTCGCGCACCCGCTGCCCGGCGCACCCCCGCCGTCCCGCAAGCCTCAGGAATCTCCGGTGTGACCGTTCAGGAAATCAATGGCGCCGGACAAGCATCGGTCATCTTCATGCGATAAAGCACGTAGGTTTCCAATCGCACTCCATACACGCTTCCTCTTTCCACACCTCGATTATTCCCGGAATTCGGCGCTTAAGATCTTCCCATCCGATTGCATTCCCTACGTGCAAAAGCCCTACGGCTAATTCATCGAGTCGCCTGATTCCTTGGTCGGCATTTTCAGAATAGGTGCAAAATCCATCTCGATTGTAGGGGCACGCTCCGCAGACGTCGTCGGTTCCATCCACAATCTCGATCCCGTTCCGTCCGGCCTTTTCAATCACATTGGCAAGGTTGTCAATGAAATTCCGGCTGTATCCTTCCCCCTTGAAAAAATGAAGGCATATTAAATGATGTCCTCTAAGCTTTACCATTGAGGAAGAAATCCGGCTGGAACACACTTTGGCACCGGGTAGCTCGTGGGTGGTGTTAATCACTATCGCCATCCCTTTCCAAGCTTGCAGCCGTCCTCCGAACGGACGGCTGCGCCATCGTTTGCCGACAGCCGTCGGCGGTTCAGGAATCCCGGGGTAAAAGAGCGTTCGCCACGGCAGCCGCGGCCAGCGCCTTGGTCACGTCCCCGACGATGAAGGGTATGGTGCCCATCCAGAGCAGTTCGGGCAGCGCGGCGCCGGTGAGGTAGCCCAGCCAGAGAAGCCCCAAGCCGTGAATAATCAGGAAGTTTGCAGCCAGCATCAGAGCCGTTAGGCCGACGAGGCTCCGCAGGCGCGGGAAGGCCCGAACGGCGTAGCCCACGAACGCCGCCGCCACCACAAAGCCGGCAATGTACCCCCCGGTCGGACCGGCCAGTACCGCCAGCCCCCCGGCCAGCCCCGCGAATACGGGCGCGCCTGCGGCCCCTGCTCCGGCATACAGGCCGACGCTGAAGCCCCCCCAGTTCCGGCCCAAGAGCACCCCCGCCAGCAGCACCGCGAAAGTCTGGCCGGTCACCGGCACCGGGGACCAGGGCACCGGCACGCGGATCTGGGCCGCCAGGGCAATCAGGGCGGCAAATCCGAGCGCAAGCGCCAGTTTCGTAGGCAGGCTCTGTTCCTCACACCACCGGAAAGCCCGGCTGCCGTAAGCGTTAACCGTAGCCGTGAAACGCAATTGAACATTCCCCTCCCTCTGCAGATTTTTGTAATATTGTAAGCCTTGCCGGATTACATTGTCAACCATTGCTTGACCATTTGGTTAACAAACAGGCCGGCTTGGACGCACGAAGCCGTCCACAGGCGTTATGGCGCCGAATACGGCAGTTGAACCAGGACTACGTCCACCCCGATGGTCTTAATGCCGCTCCAGGGGACAACCACGTCTTTGCCCCGGCGGAAGACCCACAGGTGTTTCTCCGGGCTCCGGAGCACCAGCGCCCGCACCTTTCCCGTGTCCGCGTCGATTTCCAGGTCCTTCAGCGGCCCCAGGCGCCGCCCGTCCGCGACGTTGATAATGTCCTTGGAGCCCAATTCGGTCACTTTGAACATTGTCGCCACCTCCACGCCCCATGCTATGCCCGGCGGCAGGCGGCGGTTACCGGCCGCGCCTGGTAATGTTGCTCAAGAAGCCTTCTCCCAGCCGGCCGAAGGCCCGGAGCAGGGTCTCGATCTCCTTCAGTCGCAGGAGCAGCGCGGCAACCACGTAAACCGCCACGCCCACCGTCACCGCGCCCGCCACCCGCAGGGCGAGGCCCGCGGAGCCCGGCGGGACCAGTCCGGCCAGGGCGGTATCGGCGGCCTGCACGGCCAGGGCCATCAGGCCGGACGCCACAAGCACCCCGCCCCCGAAACGGAGCCAGGCCGCCGGTTGCCAAAATCCGGGCAGCAACCGCTCCAGGTAGCGGACCAGGAGCACGGTGTTCACGAGGGCGGCCAGGGAACTGCCCAGCGCCAGGCCCCCGTGCTGGAGCGGCCCCATCAGAGCCAGGCTCAAGGCCAGGTTTAAGGCCACGTTCACGACCAGGAGCTTCACCGGGGTCCGGGTGTCCTGAAAGGCGTAAAAACCCCGGGTCAGAAGGATATTCGCCGCCAGCCCGGCCAGGCCGACGGCGTAGAAAAGCAGGGCGGCGGCGGTCATGGCGGTGGCCCGCTCGTCGAAGGCCCCCCGCTCGAACAGGAGCTGCACCACCGGTTGGCGGAGCACGATCAGCCCGGCGGCGGCCGGCACCGTGGTCAGGACCACCATCCGCAGGGCGCGCTCCAGAGTCTCCAGCACCTCCGACCTTTTGCCCTCGGCCGCCCAGGTGGTCAGCGTCGGGAATACGGCCGTGCTCAGGGCCAGCACAAAGAGACTGACCGGCAGCTGGATCAAACGGTTGGCGAAGTTCAGGGCGGCGATGCTCCCCTCGGCCAGGAAGGAAGCCAGCACCCGGTCGATCAGCACATACAACTGGCTGATGGCGATGCCGGCCGTGACTGGCAGCATCAGGGCGAAGACCTTGCGTACTCCCGGGTGGCGCCAGTCAAAGCTTGGCCGGAAACGAAAACCGGCCCGGTACAGGCTGGGAACTTGGATCAAACCGGCCGCGGCCATGCCCAGGACCGTGCCGTAGGCCAGGCCGTGGATGCCGTAGAGGCTGCCCAGGGTGAGCGCGCCCACGATGATCACCAGGTTGTTGACCGTGCCGCTGAACGCCGGAATGCCGAAAACGTTGTTGGCGTTCAGAAAACCGTTGAACACCGTGGCCAGTCCGGAGAACACCAGGAGCGGGAACATGATCCGGGTGAGGACGACCGCCAACTCCGCGGCGGCCGGCTCAAAGCCGGGGGCGATCAACCGGACCAGCACGGGCGCCGCCAGTATGCCGAGGGCGGCGACGGCCACCAGCACCACCAGTAGGAGATTCGCCACGTTCGAAGCGACCAGCCAGGCTTCGCGGGTTTCACCGCGGGACTTGTATTCGGTGAATACCGGCACCACCACGGTGGCCAACGCCTGGGCGAACACCATGAACAAAAGGCTCGGGATGGTCAGGGCCACCAGGTAGGCGTCGGTGGCCAAAGTGGCGCCGAACTGGTGGGCAATCGCCATCTCCCGGCCGAGGCCCAGCACCCGGGACAGGAGGTTCAAGGCCGCGATCAACAGGGTGGCCTGAAAGAACAGGCGCCAAGCCAAGAACAGTCACCTCGCCAGTCGATTGGCCGGTTGTGCGGCTTTCCATCCGTCATCCGGTCTGTGCGTCGCCGCTCACCCGCCGCGCATTTCCCGTTGTTTCGCCCCGGGGCCTTGTTTTCCCTGCGCGCCCGGCTTAAACGGCTACTATCCATTCTTGCCGCCCGCCACCAGGGGTCAAACCTTTAGGCGCTCAGTTTGCCGGATTTACGGACTGCTTTTGATGGCCGGGCACGATTCGTGGGTATTCCCAAGCTAACCGGGAGACTAAAGGTCTAACCCCCTACAGATCGGCGAGGAGACGGATGGCGTTCCGGATCCGTTCGCTTTGCGCGAGTGAGCCGGCCTCGGTGTAGATCCGGAAAACCGGTTCGGTGCCCGAAGCCCGGACCAGGACCCAGGCCCCGTCTTCGAGCACCAGTTTGGTGCCGTCTAAGGTGAACCGGCCGGCCACCGGCTGACCGGCCAGGCGGTCGGGCTCCAGCCCGCGCAGGTTCTCTATTATCCGCGGCTTGCGGTCCGCACCGGTGCGGACGTCGACCCGTTCGCTGTACAGACGCCCGTATTTGTCCCCCACTTCCTCCAGGAGGGTTTTCAAAGACTTCCCGTGCGCCGCCACCATCTCCACCGCCAGCATCCCGGCCAGGATGCCGTCCTTTTCCGGGACGTGTCCCCGGATGGACAGGCCCCCGCTCTCCTCGCCGCCCACGATGCAGCCGCGCTCCATCAGGGCCCGGCCGATGTACTTGAACCCCACCGGGGTCTCGACCACCTCCTGCCCGCAGCCGGCAGCGATCCGGTCCACCAAGTGCGTGGTGGCCACCGTGCGCGCCACCGGCCCGCTCCACCCCTTGGCGGTCAGCAAGTGGGCGTACACCAGCGTCAGGAGCTGGTTCGGGGAAATGTAGGTGCCGTCGGCGTCGATGACGCCCAACCGGTCGGCGTCGCCGTCCAGACCAAGCCCGAGATGGGCCCCCTCCCGCAGCACGGTGTCGCGCAGGGGCTCCAGGTTGGCGGCGCCGGGGTCGGGCAGCGAACCGCCGAAGAGCGGGTCCCGGTGGTTGTGCAGGCTCGCGACCCGTACGCCGAGGCCGGACAGCATCTCCTCCAAATAGCCGATCCCGGCGCCGTAGAGCGGGTCCACCACCACCCGCATTCCGGCCCGGCTGATGGTTTCGGTGTCGATCAGCCCCAAGACGTGTTCGGCGTAAGCCCGTGAGGGATCGGTCAGCTCCCGGGCCGGCCACCTCCCCCCGCCGGCCGGGATGGTGCCGCTGCGCTGCCGCCGCAGGATGTATTCTTCGATTTCGTCGGTGATTTCGGGCAGCGCGGGCCCGGCGTATTCCGGGATGAACTTGATCCCGTTGTATTCCGGCGGGTTGTGACTGGCCGTCAGCATTACGGCGCCGCCCGCCCGGAGGTGCCGGACCGCGAAGGCGACGACCGGAGTAGGCAGTGCCTTTTGGCCCAGGAAAACGCGGACCCCCCGTCCGGTCAGCACTCCGGCCACGGTATCGGCGAAACGGTCCGAGAGAAACCGGTTGTCGTACCCCACCACCACCCCGCGCCCCCCGAGGTTGTGGGCCGACACGAAGTCGGCGACCGCCCCGGCCACCAGAGCCACGTTCGCAAAAGTGAAGTCGGCGGCCATCACCCCGCGCCAGCCGTCGGTGCCAAACTTGATCATCGTCAACTAGCCTCCTAAAATGCCGCTCCCGAGCGTTCTTGCGTTCTACAAGCCTGTGCGCAATTGTTCCGTGCCGTTACCGCCGAATCCTGCTACTGCGGGAACTTCCCCGTCACCTTGTCGGCAACGTCGGTGTAGTGGTCAATAGCGTCTTCCTTCAGGTCGACGTAGAGATTCCCTTCGCTGTCCAGGCTGGCGTACATCACTTCTTCGGAAGAGCGCACACCCTGTCTCTCCAGCTCCCGGTACAGCCACTCCTCGTCGAGATTGTTCTGGACCAGGTTCTGCTCGATCACCGTCCCGTCCATGATCAGTTCCGACGGCACTCCCTCGTAGCGGGTGGGCAGGTGCAGGTCGGCCGGGGTGACCGGGCGTTTCTGCGACTTCAGCAACACGCTCATTTCCCCGTTCGGCTCCAGCACCGCGAACTCCACGTCGGCGATGTTGAACGCCCCCTTGCCGCGCAGCTGCATCATCAGGTCGTCCAGGTGGTAGCGCATATTGCGCATCTTGGTCTCCAGGATCTTCCCGTTGTGCACCACGATGGTGGGTTCGTCCTCGAGGATTTTCCGCACCGGACGGCTCTTCATGGTTGCCCATTCCAGGAAGAGGGTCAGGCCGCTGAACACGGCCAGCGCCAGAAAGTAAAAGGACGCCGGCGTACGGAGGTCGATGGCCAGGGCGGCGGCGATCGAACCGATGACAATGCCGTTCACGAAGTCGGTCACGGTCAGCTGTCCGATCTGGGATTTGCCCACGATGCGGGTGATCAGGATCACGGCGATGAAGGCACCCACAGCGCGGATCACGATCTCTAGAAAGGGATTCATCGAAACTCCCCCCGTCAGGCCGTTCGTACCGGCTTAGATTTCCCCGCCCCGCCCGCAAAAATGCGGGACCGCGAAAGCTTTCCCGGGTTTAACCAGGGCCTGTTTGGCAATAATTGTGAGCAAGGAGGCGTGCTTAATGACCAAAACCCAACTGCTGCAGCGTCTTGGGCAGCGGAAAGAGATGTTCGAGAAGTACCTTAAGGGGTTGAAAGTCGCGGGGAAACCCAAACCCGCGCGGGACGGCCGGGCCGGTAGCGGTGGCGGCAAGGGCTGAGCATTATTGGTGGTCGGTGGTGCATGGTGCAATTCGGGCTACAGCACCATCATTTATTGTAACCACGTCCGCACTCAAACCTTGCCGCGCAGGTACTCCAAAAACGGTGCGCGCACCTCGTCACGCTCCAGGGCAAAGTCGACGGTGGCCTTCAGGTAGCCCAGGCAGTGACCGACGTCGTAACGCCGCCCCTCAAACCGGTAGCCGTAAAGGGGTTGTTCCCGGACCAGCAGGCGCAAGGCGTCGGTAAGCTGGATTTCGCCCCCGGCACCGGGCTGGGTTTGCTCGATCAGGGGGAAAATACGCGGGTCCAGGATATAGCGCCCCATCACCGCCATCCGGGACGGCGCCTGATCCACCGGTGGTTTCTCCACCAGGTCCTCCACCGCGAAAAGCCGCGGCCCGGCGGCGCGGCCCCGGATCACCCCGTACTTGCTCACCTCTTCGAGCGGCACTTCCTCCAGGGCCACCACACTGGCCCCGAGCTTGGCGTGCTGTTCCAGCAGTTGCTTCAGGCAGGGCGCCGCGCCGCGCACGATGTCGTCTCCGAGCAGCACGGCAAAGGGCGCGTCGCCCACAAAGGCCCGGGCGCACCCCACGGCGTGCCCCAATCCCAGGGGGTACCGCTGCCGGACGTAGTGAATGTTGCCCATGCCGCTGATCCGCTGGACCTCGGCCAGCTCCGCATCCTTCCCCTTCGCCGCCAGGTAGGTCTCCAGCTCCGGCGCGTGGTCGAAATGGTCCTCGATGGCCCGCTTGCCGCGCCCGGAAATGATGAGGATATCCTCGATGCCCGAGGCCAAAGCTTCTTCGATGATGTACTGGATGGTCGGTTTGTCGATGATCGGAATCATCTCTTTGGGTTGGGACTTGGTGGCGGGCAGAAACCGGACCCCCAGTCCGGCCGCCGGAATCACCGCCTTCTTTACACCCATTTTGTCACTCCCCCGATATGTGGGATGTGGGACGTGGGAAGGCCGCCACGGAACATATCCGGTGGTCCGACAAACCGGATCGAATGTCGTGGCGGTTATGCTTTCCTAAAAAAGACATGACTATGCGGCGCCGCGGAGTTGTAGCAAGCGCTCCTAGAGGTCGGAGCGCTTGCCGGTCTGGGCTGCTACTTCCGGGCTTGGCTCCCCGGCCGCGCTCCCGAACATCCCGACGCGGTTCGCGGCGGTGAGCAGCAGCACTGCTAGAATAAAGAGCATCAGCACCGCCTGTTCCGTGCTGAGGATGGTGAGCAACACGGCACTGCCGCCGAGCACGACGTTCACCCCGTACATGGACAGCACCGCGCCCCGGTGGGTAAGCCCCGCGCCCAACAGCCGGTGGTGCAGGTGGCCCTTGTCCGGATAGAAGATCGGGCTGCCGTTCCGGTAGCGCCGCAGGACGGCGAAGGCGGTGTCGGTGAGCGGAATGCCCAGGATCACGACCGGGATGATCACCGAAAGGGCGGTCGCGCCCTTGGTCAGGCCCATGATGGCCAGGGTGGCCAGGGTGAACCCCAGGAACATCGAACCGGTATCGCCCAGAAACACCCGGGCCGGGTGGAAATTATAGCGCAAGAACCCCAGGAGCGCCCCCGCCAGGATCAGCGTGACGGCCACCACCGCCATATTGCCCGCGACGGCCGCCACCACCGCCAGCGTAAAAGAGGCGATCAGCGCGGTTCCGGCCGCCAGGCCGTCCAACCCGTCAATCAGGTTCAGCGCGTTGGTCACGGCCACCACCCAGAAAACGGTCAGCGGAATTCCCCACCAGCCCAGGTAAATGATCCCGCCCAGCGGGTTGGTCAAGAATTCCACGTGAAACCCGAAGGGGATCAGCGCCAGCGCCGCCAGGAACTGCACAGCCAGCTTCAGCCGGGGGGAAGCGCCCCGAATGTCGTCCCACACGCCGAGGAGCACGATAATGGTGGCCCCGGTCAGCAGGCCCAGAAGCGGCGTGGTCAAGGGCTGAGTCAGGAGTACCACGGCCGTGAACACCAGGTAGACCGCCAGGCCTCCCAGCCGGGGCATCGGGCGCTGGTGAATCTTGCGGTGGTTTGGTTCATCGACCGCGCCCAACCGCCGGGCCATCCTGATCACCAGCGGGGTGACGAATAGGCTTAAGACGGCGGCCAAGAGCAGGGGTAAAGTCAGTTGCACCGGTCAAAACCTCCCCGAGTGGTCGTCGGTGGTCAGTCGTCGGTGGTCAGTGGTCAGTGGTCGGTGGTTACCACACTGACGACCGACGACCAACGGCTGACGACCGACGACTGATATGGGACAAGCGCATAGTTACAGCAACTCTACCCGATTCTTGATAAATTGACAATGACTGATTGACTGAGTATTTAGCCGAAAACCACCGGGTTTTAGAGCACAAGGGAAAATGCGACCCGAAAAGGCAGATCAGCCCGGCCGGGCCGCCGCCGCAAACAAAAGTTCCGTTTCGGCCACCCGGTCGGGACCGACAAACGCCGTACCGCGGCACTTGCCCACCTTGCCCCGCAGTTGCAGGATTTCCACTTCCAGGCGCAACACGTCGCCCGGCACCACCTGGCGCCGGAAACGGGCCTTGTCGATTCCGGCAAAGAGGGGCAGCTTATCCCGGTACTCCTCCAGGCTGAGGACGGTCACGGCCGCCACCTGTGCCAGCGCCTCGATCACGAGTACACCGGGCATCACCGGGTAGCCCGGGAAATGACCCGTAAAGAAAGGTTCGTTCATGGTAACGTTTTTTAAGCCGACCGCTCTCTTGCCGGGCGAAAGCTCCACCACCCGGTCCACCAGCAAGAACGGGTGGCGGTGGGGCAGGAGCGCCATTATTTGCTTGATGTCCAGCACCTTTTTCTCCTCACTTTCCACTTCCCGGGCCGCCGCACCGGATGGACTGCTGGAGATTATTCCCCGGAGGCGGGAATGGATACCATTACCTTTCGACACCGGATTGTCCGCCACCTGCCCCTTCTTCCCCTCCGGCCTCCGACCTCCGACTTCCGGCCTCCAACATCCTTCCCCCCAGGTACCAGGCCGCGATCAGAGCCAACCCGAGGGCCACGCCCAGCCACAGCCCGTTGAAAGCCCGGAACGCGGACACAAAAAGCGGCGTGTGCAGGTGGGCGAAAGTGTTGACCAGCGAGATCTGGCCGACCAGGCCCAGGGCGGCGAGCGGCAGGAAGCGGGCGTCCCGGCAGCCGGTGAAAAGCAGCAGCAAGAGCCAGGGGTGGCCAAGAAGGAATTCTTTGGTCCGGGGCCGCACCGCGAGCAACTGGTCAAGCGCGGAGCGCAGTTTCAATTCTATGGACGACACCAGCAGCGCGGGCTCGTTCCCGGTGCGCAGGAGGTACACGGCGCCGACCGCGGCCACCACTGCGGCGACGGCGGCGTACTTGACCAGCACCGGCCGGTCCAGGAAATCGCGGAAGCGTTCCAGCCAACCCGCGCCATCCCGGGGCCGGAAAGCCAGGTAAGGTATCACCAGTAGGAGCGGGGCGGCGTGGGCCAGCTTCACCCCGGCAAACTGGTCCAGTTTGATCAGAAATCCGGTGTCGGAAAGAAGGCCGACCATGTAGACAGCGCCCACCAGTGAAATAGCGGCGGCCTGGAGGAAGCGGACCAGGCTCGCCCCCACCGAAGCCCCCTCTTCCCGGACGACACTCACCAGGGCCAGAGAGGGAAAGATGATCACCCCGGCCAGGGCCGCCAGCTTGGCCGCCCAGTTGACCTCGGTGATGAAAGCCACTGCCAGCCAAGCCGCCGCCGCCGCCGCCGGCAGCGCCAAGGCGGGGCCGGGCAGCCTGCTGTTTCGCAGCATTTCCCACAGGAGCAACCCGCCGGCGACCACCCCCAAGCCGATCAGGACCACCGGGACCCGCGGCGGCTGCCAGGGAACGGGGGTCTTCGGCGTGCCGAGCGTCAGCCCGGCCGCCTCCAACCGGGAAGTGATGTCTTTCAGGTAGGCGCTGTTCGCCGCCCAGACATCACCGGCGTGACTAGCGTCGAAGAAGAACCGCACCAAGAGCACCCGCGCGTTGCGCTCGACGGCGGCCAGGACGAAGCGGTCGGCCGCCTGCGCCGGCGTATACCGCGCCATCTCGTGGGCGGGAATGGCGTGCAGCATCACCTGGCGCGCCGGCATTGTCCGGCCGAGCTGTTTCACTCCGGCCTGTGGAAAAAACTCGACGTCGGTGACCGGCACACCCAGCGGCCCCAGTTCCCGGGCCAGGACGTGCACCAGGCCCGGATAACCGGGCAGGGTCGGGTCGTTGAAGGCCACCGCCGAAAGTCCGGGCATTTCGGTCAAGGTTTCGGCCAGCAGAGTCAGGCCCGTGGGGGTAACCCCCGGCCAGGTGCGCACCTGGGGAATCACGTCCAGGCCTGCGGCCGCCGCTTGTTCCAGCCCGTGAGCCGGAAATCCGGCCCCCAGCACATCCAGGTACAGCCCCGGGATGGGGGCGGCAACCACGAACGACCCGTCCGCCGTTACGTAGCTCCAGCTGGACGGGACCTTCATTTCCATCTGGCGGCCCAAACGTTCAAACACCCGCTCATCGCGGGTCACCAAGTACTGGTGATCCGAAAAGAGTTCAAAGCCCGCACCCGCAAACCAGGGCTTATCCCGGAGTTCGGCGGCGCTCAGCACCGTGAACTCGCCCGCCAGAGCCGCCTGATTCAAAGTAGGCTCGCGGAACAGGACCGCCGTTACTCCCTGCTCCCGCAAGTCCTCCAGAACCGCCGCCGGTTCACGGCCCAAGAGCCCCGCCAGGAGCACCGCCTCTTCGTAGACGACCGCCATTTCCACCTGCCGGAAATCACGTTCCGCCCCAACCCGCTGCCCGGCCAGCCAGAAGGCCGGCACCAGGGCGGCGGCAACCATCAGGATCAGGAGCCGTTGGTACGTTTTCGCAGACAACGCCGCATCCAACCTTTTTCAGCGAAAATGCCCGCGCGCCGCACGGACTGCTTTGGGCCGGCAGCCTGTGTGAGAAAGCAAGTTTCTCAAAAACATCCCGAACTTAGGCCCTTTAGGCCCTTTTAAATAAGTGGTTTGCACAAGGGTTGCACCACTTAAGAGCGGCATTTCGTAACCAGCATTCACTACTTGCGGTACACAATCGCTGTTACCATAAGGAATCTCCCACGGGCTTCCAGGAGGGGGGACTGTCCCCTTAGTGCCCCAGGGGGACTGTCCCCTTTGGGCTGTGGGGGGACTCGGCAACACGCTCCTAGCCCGGCGGCGGGGACGGCACCAGCCAGCCCAGCTCGGAAAAAGGGATGCCGTATCCGCCGTCCGGCGGCGGGGTCACGGGCCCTGCAGGCGGCGCCAACGGGTCTTCCGGCGGCGGGGGCGGGTTCTCCGGTGGCGGGGGCGAGGGTTCGCCGGAGACACCACCGCCGTCCTGCCCGCCCGGGGTCGCCGCCGGCGGGGAACCACCATCCGGCGGAGCCGGTTGCGGTTCGGCTTGAGCCGGCGGAGCCAGCGCCGGGGCCGGAGGCGGAGGCGGGGCGGCGTTTACCGTTGCCGATGCCGCTCCGGACGGTCTTTGGGCTACGGCCGGAACTTGAGATTCGTCC
The DNA here is from genome assembly GCA_040757205.1 of Bacillota bacterium. NCBI lineage: Bacteria > Bacillati > Bacillota > Bacillota bacterium. The sequence goes on along the minus strand of JBFLXL010000002.1, from coordinate 152,780 downwards.
AGCCAACCGTCGATCTCCTCCCCGTTGAGCAGCCGGGCCGCCACCTCCCTGGCCCGGACCGGGTCGACCGACCAGTAGCTGATCCCGCGGTAGTCCAGGAACCCTCCCGGCAAAGTGGCGGACACCATTTTTACTCCGTTCAGATTCCGGGCCAGGGCGGCCCACCGGATCATCTCCCGGACGCTCATGTTCGTGTCGACGCAGTCGTCGATCTTGGGCACCAGTTTGGGCAACTTCACGATGTTCCGGGGTTTCATCATTTCCTCGGCCAGCGCAATCAGGAACTTCTGCTGCCGCTGGGTGCGGGTGATGTCGCCCAGGCCGTCCGAACGGTAGCGGACGTATTGCAGCGCTTTATCCCCGTCCAACCGCTGTTCGCCGGGCTGGAGGTCGATCAGCAGGGGCGGGTCGGCCATCGGGTCGCGGTAGTACATCCGCCGCTCCACGTCGATGGTCACGCCGCCTAGAATATCCACGATGTCCCGGAACCCTTCGAAGTTGGTCATCACATAGTAGTCCAACGGCACGCCCAGCAAATCGGACACCACCGCCAAGGCCAGTTCCGGACCGCCGTGGACGGTCGCCGAGTTGATCTTGTCCCAGCCGTGCCCCGGGACCTGTACCCGGGTGTCGCGCGGAATGGACAGGATGGCCACCTGTTGCTGTTTGGGATCGGCGCTCACAAACAAGATCGAATCGGCCCGGGCGACGGTTTCTCCCCCCTGGGCATCGCTTCCGAGAACTAAAACATTCATCCGCCCGGGCACAAGGCCTTCCCCCTCTTCGGAATTGCCATCTACGCCGGGGAAAAGGTAGGGCATCACCAGATACCGGACTCCGCCGTAACCGGCACCGATAGTGAGGGCCAGGACCAGGACCACGGCAACCGGAATCCTTAAATACCTGCCCAATCTGGACCTTCTCGCCAAGAAAACCGCCTCTCCACACAAAAGATTGTACTATTCGTCACGGCCTCTTGAAGGCTTTGCCGTAGACCGTCCTCCCCTTCGTCTCCACACAAAAGATTGTACTATTCGTCACGGCCTCTCCGGTTTCTTCGACATTCCGGACCGGTTTCCTGCCCCCGGCAGCAAATCGCAGGCCAGGGCCGGCGTACGCCGGGCCTCCAGCCGCAGGATCTCCACCCTCGTTTTCAGCGTCTGCTCCAGCGTCCCGCGCCGCGCGAGGGCGGCCGCCACGGCACGGCTCAAACCATCCGGCGTCACCCGGTCCACCCGCACCGCCGCCGGCAGTTCCAGCCGGTCCAAGAAAAGCCGCACCTTGGGATCGTACGGCAATCCCACCGGCACCACCCCGGCCAGGGCGGCGAACACCAGGAAGTGAAGCCGCATCCCCACCGCCAGGTCCAGGTGGGCGCAAACCCCCATCAAGGCCGCAAAATCAAGGCGTTCTTCCACGATCAGCGCCGGGGCGGCCATCCGGGCCGCCACCGCCCGGCAGGCGGCCAGGTCCCCGGGGTGGTGAAACGGCAAAAACACCGGCCGGTAACCGGCGGCGTCCAGCTCGTCGGCCACCCGGGCCAGCGCCGCCGTGTAATCCGCGTCCCCGGACCAGGGCCGGACCGAAAAACCCGCCACCCGGCCGTCCAGCACCCCGGCCTTCGCGAGCAGCTCCCGGCCCCGCGCGCGCCATTCGGCCTCCGGCTCCAGGCCGAGGACCGGGTCGGCGGTGACTTCCACGGGGGGCCGCCGGACCCCCAGCGCCCGGAGCAGGTCCCGGGAGCGGGTGTCGCGGACGGTCACCGCCTGAACGCGGTTTAAGACGGTCCTGGTCAAGAGCCGCCCCGCACGCGTTTCAAGGGGGCCGATCCCCTGCGCGTAGATGAAAACCGGCCGCCCCAGCATCCGGGCCAGTGCGATCAGGCCCAGATAGTATTGCAGGCTCGCCAGGCTGGTCACGTCTTGCAGCAGCCCGCCCCCGCCGCTGACGAAAAGGTCGCAGGCGCGCAAGGCGCCCAAGACGGCGCGCGGGTCGGTGCGGGGCACGGCCCGCACCCCGTAGGCCCCGGCCGTGTGCTTCGGGTCGGCCGACAGCACGGTGATGCCGATCCCAGGCCGGCACGACTCAAGGCCGCGGATCAGCGCGTACAGGATCGCCTCGTCGCCGGCGTTTTGAAACCCGTAGTATCCGGAAACCAGGACCCGCGGGCGGGGCCGGTCCCCGGCAAGCCCGTGTTTCAACGCACTACGCTCCCCCCGGGCGGAGGTTTCCGGTCAAGCTCCGCGCCGCAAGCCGGCATTCGCAAGCCAGCATTTTAGATTACGCTCCCCCCGGGCGGAGGTTTCCGTCTCCTGCTTCAAGCTTCTACCCCTTAAGACGACGAAATACTCCCCCCGGTTTTTCACCTGCCAGGTTCCCGCCTACGATGGAGATTGTATCACATTTACGGCACCGAGCGGGGCAGGGAATCGGGTGCGCGGTCCCGAACCAGATATTTATGTTCAAGCGCAAGAAGTTGCTGGTTTGGTCCGGCCTGCCGGGGCTGGCCTTGGCCGCCGCCCTGATGTTCCTGTTCGTACCCTTCTGGACCGGTTACACACCCTTCCGGACCGGCCTCGCGCCCCTGCCCCCGTTGACGGCTGCGCGGGCGCCCACGCCCGGAGAGTTGGCCGCCGCGAAGTTCGACGTAATCGTGGTCGGCAGCGAGCCCGAGGGCATCGCCGCCGCCGTCTCGGCCGCCCGTAACGGCGCGCGCACCCTGCTCGTCTCCGAGCGCGAGACTTTAGGGGGGCTGATGACGGCCGGGATGCTGAACCTCACCGACATGAACCGGGGACACCTGTGGCGCCTGACCACCCGCGGCCTCTTTCTGGAATTTCACCGGCTGGTGGGAGGCTCGCCCTTCGACGTCGAACGCGCCGTACAGGTCTTTGAGCACATGGTCGCGGCCGAGGAACTGCTTATGGTGGCGCGGCCGGCCCACGCCATCGGGCCGCTGGTGGAGGAGGGCCGGGTGACGGGCGTAGGCTTTTCGTACCGGGGCGCGGGGCTTTCTCTTCACGCCGGACGGGTGATCGACGCCACGCCGGACGGGGACATCGCCGCCGCAGCCGGCGCCCCATACACGTACGGCCAGGCGGATTTCGGCCGGGAGGGCGCCATGGCCGCCACCCTGATGCTGCACTTCGGCGGGGTGGATTGGGACGGGGTGCGCCGGGCGGCACGGGATAAGACCTTCGGCGCGGCGCGTGTGCGCGGGAACCACGGGCGGGGCTTCGGCGAACTCTTCACCGCCTACGAACCGGCGGACCCGGGGATGCGCCTGCGGGGCTTCAACATTACGCGCCAGAGCGACGGCACGGTGGTCATCAACGCCCTCCTGATCTTCGGCGTCGACCCCCGGGACCCGGAGAGCGTCGCGGACGCCTACCGGCGGGGAAAGGCCGAAACCGGGCACGTCCTGGAATTCCTGCGCCGTGAGTTCCCCGGTTTCGAGCAGGCGTCGGTCGCCGGCTGGCCCGAGATGCTGTACGTCCGCGAAAGCCGGCACATCCAGGGCGAGTACGTGCTGGACATCGCCGACGTGCTGGAGCACCGGGACTTCCCGGACCGGGTGGCCATCGGCGCCTACCCGGTCGACGTGCAGGCCGCCCGGCCGGGGGAGTTCGGCTTCGTGATCGGCGACCCGGTGCAGTACGGCGTGCCGTTCCGGAGCCTGGTGCCGCGGGAGGTGGAAAACCTGCTGGTGGTGGGGCGCGCCGCCTCCTTCAGCTCACTGGCCGCGGGCAGCGCGCGGGTGATTCCGGTCGGCATGGCCTGCGGGCAGGCGGCCGGGGCCGCGGCCGCGTACAGCCTGCGCCACGGCGTGGGATTCCGGGAAATAGCGGCCGAGCCCGAGGGTCCGCACATCAAGGCCATCCAGAAAATCCTGACCAGCCAGGGCGCCTACCTGACGCCTTTCAAACTCACGCCCAAGTTCACCCGGCACCCGGACTACCCGGCCGCCCGGGAGGTGCTGCGCCTCGGCCTGATCAACGCCGGCTACAAAAACGACTTCGGCTTTGACCGCACCACCACCCACCTGGAGTTCGCCAACGTGTTCACCGGGGCCCTGACCCGCGCAGGAGCGCTCGGCCGCCTGCCCGGCCTGGAAGAAGTCCGCTACCCCCGGCACGTGCCCGCCGCACCCCTGACCGCTCCGGAGGCCGCCCGCATGGTGCTCTGGGTCACCGGCACCGCCTCGGCGGCGGACACCGCCTGGCCGCTGGCGCTGGATAAGGGCCTGGTTCCCCCGGAGCTTGCCGGCCACGCGCCGGACGCACCGCTTACCCGCGGCGACCTGTACCGCTGGACCGCCCACGCCCTCCAAACCCTGTAGAAAAAGGGGGGTAGCGGCGGAGGACCAGGAGGGCGAATTTCGGGAGCACGGCCTGGCGCCGCCAGCGCCGCGGGTCCATCAACAGCCGGCCCATCCATTCCAGGTGCAGGCGCCGCATCCAGGCGGGCGCCCGGCGCACCCGGCCGGCCAGCACGTCCAGACTCCCGCCGACCCCGATCACCGCCGGCACCCCCAGCGCTTCCAGGTGCCGCGCCGCCCAGAGTTCCTGCCGGGGCGCGCCCAGGGCCACAAACAGGACATCCGCCCGGCTTTGCCGCACCTTGGCCACCACTTCCGGCTCCTCTTCCGGTTTGAAGTACCCGTGGTCCGTGCCCGCCGGCACCAGTCCCGGGTACCGCGTCGCCAGTTCCCGCGCGGCGGCCTCGGCGACACCCGGCGCCGACCCCAGCAGAAATACGCGCCAGCGGTGCCGGGCAGCTTCCTCGGCCAGGCGGAGCAGGAGGTCGATGCCGGTCACCCGCTCCGGCACCGGATTGCCGGCCCGCCGGGCCGCCCAGACGATACCCACGCCGTCGGCGGTCACCAGGTCGGCCCGGCGCACGGCCGCCATCAATTCGGGCTCGGACTGCGCCCGGTAGAGAAACTCCGGGTTCAAGGTGATCACCTGGCGGGGACGGCCCTCCCGCACGAAACCGGCCACCGCCGCCGCCGCCTCGTCCAGCGTCAGGCGCGCCACCGGCGCGCCCAGGATATCCACCGTTTGCATGGCTACTTGCTCCCAATCAATTCAGGGTGTTCGGCGCGTCACCATGCGGCCCCAGTCGTCGAAAATGCTGTAGACCACCGGCACCACCAGCAGGCTGATCACGGTCGAGAAGGCCAACCCGCCGATGATCACGGTGGCCAGCGGCGCCTGAAACTCGGCGCCCTCCCCCAGACCCAGGGAAATCGGGAACATGGCGCCCACGGTGGTCAGCGTGGTCATCAGGATCGGGCGCAGCCGGACCGGGCCGGCTGTCCGGATGGCCTCGTCCCGCTCCACCCCCCGCCGGCGGAGCTGGTTCACGTAATCGATCAGCACGATGCCGTTTTTGCTCACGATGCCCACGGCCACGATCACCCCGACGAAGGCCGGCATGCTGAACGTGCGGCCCGTGAGCAGGAGCCCCAGGGTCATGCCGGCCAGCGACAGCGGCACGGCGAACATGATCACGAACGGGAAGAACAAGGACTCGAAGAGCACCGCCAGCACGATGTAAATCAGTATTACCGCCATCAGCAGCGCGAAAGTGAGTTCGGCGAAAGTCTGGGCCATCTCCTCGGCCTCGCCGCCGGTTTCGAAGTAGTACCCGGACGGCAGGACCATGCCGGCAAGCGCGGCCTGCACGTCACGGTCCACGCTCGCCAGGTCCCGGCCCTCAATCTGCGCGCTGACGGTGACCGTGCGGGCCTGGTCGTCACGGTCGACGGCCACCGGGCTTTCCCCGGGCACCAGGTGGGCCACGTCCCGCAACGGCACCTGCCGGCCGTTGGGCGCGGTCAGCAAGAGGTTGTCCAAATCGGCCAGGTACCGGCGCGCTTCCTCAGTCAGCCGCACCCGCACGTCAATTTCGTCGCCCCCGACGCGGTAGCGGGTGGCCACGTCCCCGTGCAGCGCCGACCGGACGGAGGACGCCACCTGGGCCACGCTCAGGCCGTAGGCGGCCGCCCGGTCCCGGTCCACCAACACCCGCACCTCGGGCCGTCCTTCCTCCAGGCTGGACTTCACGTCCCGGGTGCCGGGCACGCCGGCGACCACGGCCGCCGCTTGTTGCCCCAGACGGGCCAGGGTGTCCAGGTCGTCACCTTTAAGCCTGATCTCCACCGGAGCCCCTCCCCCCGGCGGGCCAAAGCCCGAGGCTGCGTCCACCCGGAAAACGGCGCCCGGAATGCTCCGCAGTTCTTTCCGGAGTGCTTCGGCCACCTCCTCGGAGCTGCGGCCACGCTCCCCGAGGGGCACCAGGGTGATGTCTATCTGAGCCCGGTCCGCGCTGGTCGCGCCCATTCCGGACATCCCCCCCTGGCCGCCCGACCCGGCGCTGACAAACACCGTTTCCACTTCGGGGAATCCGGCCACAATCTGCTCCACCCGCGCCGCCAACCGGTCAGTGGCCCCAATGGCCGTGCCGCGCGGCATCTCGATCTGGACGCTCACCGCACCTTCGTCCATCGCCGGGAAGAACTCCGCGCCCACCAGGGGAATGAGCGCCAGGCTGCCGATGAAGACCGCCGCCGTCAGGCCGACCACCTTGCGCCGGTTGTCCAGGCTCCAGGCCAACTGGCGCCCGTAGAAATCCTTCAATTTCTCCATCCATAGCCCGAACCGGTGCAGCAGGCGTCGAAGCCCACGACCGTCCGGCCCCGGTTCGTCCGGAAGGCGCACCAAGAGGCGCGACCCCAGCATCGGCACCACGGTCAGCGCCAGGATCAGCGAGGAGAGCAGCGCAAAGACCACGGTCAGGGAAAAAGGCGTAAACAGCACCGAGGCCATGCCGCCGACAAAAGCGATGGGCAGGAACACGGACATCGACGTCAGCGAGGCGCCGAGGACCGCGCCGGTCACCTCGGAAGCCCCGGTCCGGGCGGCCTCCAGGGGGCCCAACCCTTCCTGGCGGTGCCGGTAGATGTTTTCCAGGACGACGATGGCGTCGTCCACGATAATTCCGATCCCCAGGGCCAGGGCACCCAAGGTCAACATATTCAGCGTCTCCCCGCTGAAGTAGATCATGTTGCAGGCGCCGATGGTCGCCAGCGGGATGGCGGTGCAGATGATCAAGGTGGTCCGGATGTTCCGCAGGAAGAAGAAGATCACCAGGGCGGCCAGGAGACTCCCCGTCAAAAGGTCGTTGCGCAGGTTGCCGATCGACACCTCGATGAATTCGGCCTGGTCGAAGGCTGGCTCGAAACTGACCGTGCCGGGCAATTCGCGTTCAATCCCGGCCAGCGCTTGCCGGACGCCCTGCACCACCTGGACCGTGTTCGCCTGGGGCTGCTTCATCACCACGATTGCTAGGCTGGGTTCACCGTTTAAGCGGTTGATGACGTCCGTATCCCGGTACCCGTCCCGGAGCTCGGCGATGTCCGCCAGCCGCACCGGCTCGCCTTCCGCGTTCAAAACCGTGACGCCCTCGATGTCCCGCAGGTCGGCGAACTCTCCGGGTAAGCGCACCAGGTACTCCCGGGAGCCCTCCTGCACCGTGCCGCCGGGCATATTCAGGTTGCCGGCCCGCAGGGACTGCGTCACACTCTCCAGGGAAACCCCGTAACCCCGCATGGCTACCGGGTCCAGATATACCTGAATCTCGCGCTCCTGCCCGCCCTGCACGCTGACCGAAGCCACGCCGGGCAACCGTTCCAGGCGCGGCTTCACCGTGTTTTCGGCGATCCGGGTCAAATCGGCCAGGCTCTGCTCACCGGTGAAGCCGACGGTCAGCACCGGCATTTGCGAGGGATCGAATTTCATCACCATGGACCGGTCGGCGTCCGCCGGCAGTATCTGCTGCACCCGGTCCACCTTTTCCCGGATATCGTTGATTACGGCTTCCATGTCGGTGCCCCAGTCGAACTGGGCGATCACCACGGAACTGCCGGATTGGGAGGTGGAAGAGATGTTCCTCAGGTTCTCGACGGTGGCCACCGACTCCTCGATCGGCCGGGTGACCAGTTGTTCGACTTCCTGCGGCCCCGCGCCCTGGTAGGTGGTGACGATGGCCGTCACCGGAAACTCCCAGTTGGGAAGCAGGTCGATGGCCAGCCGGCTCAAGGAGACCATTCCCAGCAGCAGCACCGCCAGGGCCAGCATGATCACCCCGACCGGGCGGCGGACCGCGATGTCGGCTAACTTCATTGGTCTGCCTCCGTTCCCGCAGCCTGCACTTCCATCCCGTCCTCCAGGGCCTCCTGCCCGGAAACCACCACTTGTTCCCCGGCCTCCAACCCTTCGAGCACGGCTATCGTGCGCCCGTCGGACGGGCCGGGCCGAACGGCGCGCAGTTCGATCCGCCCCCCGGCGTGCACAAACACGCAGTGCGCGCCGGACCGCTGGAACACGGCGTCCCGGGGTACCAACACGTTCTCGGCCGCCTCGGTCCCGAAGTCCACCTCGGCGAACATCCCCGGCTTCAACCGGTGATCGGGGTTCGGCAGCTCGACTTTGACCGGGTAGGTGCGGGCACGCGGGTCGGCCGCCGGGGCGATGCTGACCACCTTGCCGGCCAGCGGCTCGGCGGCGGCCGCCGTCACCAGTACCCGGACCTCTTGGCCGCTCTTGATCCGGTGCACCAGTTTTTCGGAGGCGTTCACCTCCACCCGGACACGGTCGATATCGATGAGGGTGAGTACCGGCACGCCGGGCGAGGCCAGCTCACCAGGGTCGATGTGCCGGGCGGCCACGAGGCCGGTCACGGGTGAGGTCAGGACGGCGTTGTTGTAGTTCGCCCTTGCGAATTCCAGTTGGCCGCGGGCCTGCTGGAGCTGGGCGGGGCCGAGGTTTTCAGCCTGGTTGCGGGCCAGCTTGAAGTTGAGTTCCGCTTTCTCGAAGTCCGCATCGGCGATCGCACCCTGTTCGTGGAGGAACTTCACCCGGTCGTAGTCCGCTTGGGCCTGTTCGAGCGCCAGTTCCGCCTGAAAAAGCCCCGATTCGGCCGCCGCCACCCCGGCTTCCGCTTGGGTGAGCTGCGCCCGCAGTTCCACGGCGTCAAGCTGCAATACGGTCTGTCCGGCGCCGACGCGGTCGCCCACGTCCACGGCCACCGCCGCCACCTGGCCCGCCATCTTGGGCACCAGGTTGATCTCGGTCCGGGGTACGACCTGCCCGGTTAAGACGTCACCACGGCTCAAGCGCCCCATTTCGGCCGCAGCGACAAACACCGGGACCTTGGCCTCTTCCTCCTCCTGGCCTTCAGGCCCGGCCCGCCCGCAGCCGCTCACCGCGAACAGCAAACCCAGGACCACGACCACGACCAGTGCCAATAACCTGCGCCCCAACAAGACTACCCCTCCTTCTTTGCTTCGGGTTTTTCCGCGTCTGTTGCTTCGGGCTTTTCCGCGTCGGCCGCTTCGGGCTTTTCCTTCTTTGCTTCGGGCTTTTCCGCGTCGGCCGGCACGCTCTCCTTCAAGGCGGTTTTGGCCCGGTCCGCCTGCTCCTTGGCGAGCAGCTTCCCGCAAATGGAATTAAGCCTTTCCAAATCCTCTTCGGGCAGGCGGGCGAAATACCCTTTAAGAGCAAGGTTCCAGCTTTCTAAGGCATCGGACACCACTCGATACCCATCCTCAGTCAGAGCCAACCACACCACCCGCCGGTCCTGCTCACTCCGCTCACGCCGCATTATGCCCGAGCGGCAGAGCTTGTCGGCCGTCACCGTGACGGCGGATAGCGACACCCCCAGGCTTTCGGCGAGTTCGGAAACCGTCATCCGCCCGTGTTTCTTGAGCAGCCTGCAGAGCACGAACTGGCTCTGGGTGAGTTCGTTGGGCGCCTGCCGCGCCACCTGAATATATAAGCGGCGTGTAAGCTGGATGATCAACTCGTCGATTTTGTAGAGTAACTCCTTGAGCCTGCGCGAATCCTCCTTTTCAGAAGGCGGTCCCACTGCACCTCCACCCCCTCCTAGTTAATTAACCAATTAAACTATTTACTTCCTCAATCTTATGGCCTGTTCATACCAAGCGTCAAGGATTTTTTGGCACCGAGACGCCGCCATCAGGCCGGACGAGGCAATCGTGGACCTGGCGCGGGACAAGGAGACGAGGGCCATCATCGTCACCAAGCGGAGTTCCGATTTCGGAGTATTGGAGTACGACACCCGCTTCCCAATGGTAAAAATCCCGGCCTTCGCCTTTCTATACCTGTTGGGCCACGCGGAAAGAAAGGCCGTCACCGGCAGCTAAGCCGCCGGTACCGCCCACACCCAAGACGAAAACCTTCTAAACTTACGGGTTAGTAAAAACAGACAACCATGCCGCTCTAGCGGCACCATCGGAAGGATGAAAATACCCTCACCCTGACCCTCTCCCAGAGGGAGAGGGAATTTTCAGATAAAAAAGAGGGACTGTCCCCTATTTTCAGCGGAGCCAGACGTCGGCCATCATGCTCAGGAAGAGCACCGCCAGGTAGGGGCTGGAGAACTTGAACAGCATCCAGGCCTTGCGGCGCTCCGGATTGCGGTAAATGTGCACGGAAAGCGCCAGCGCGGCCGTCCCCATCACCAGGGCGGTGGTCAGGTACACGAGGCCCCAGTCGCCCGCGAAGTAGATCATTACCGAAAAGACGACCATCAGGACGACGGTCAGCAGGAGCCAGTTCAAGGCCCGCCGCGGCTCATAGACCACCGGGAGCATCGGCACCTTCACCCGGGCGTACTCCTCCCGGTAAAAGATGGCCAGGCTCCAAATATGGTTCGGGATCCACAACACCACCAGGGCGGCGATCAGGACCGGCAGGAGCGAGAGTTCCCCGGTCACGGCCGCCCATCCGAACAGGGCCGGCATGCCGCCGCTCACGCCCCCGATGACGATGTTCCAGACGCTGCGGCGTTTGAGCCAAAGGCTGTACACCACCACGTAGCCGAGCATTCCGCCCCACAGGGTGACCCAGGCGAGCGGGTTAAGGTTCCAGGCCAGGCCGAGCGACGCCACGAACAAAAGCAGGCCCCAGTGCAGCGCCCGCACCGGGGGGCTGATCCGGCCCGAGGGCACGGGGCGGCGCCGGGTGCGGCCCATCTGGGCGTCCATGTCCCGGTCCACGTAGCAGCTCACCGCGTTCGCCCCGGCACAAGCCAGGACCACGGCCGCCAACGCCTGGACGAACAGCCACCCGGAAACCGGATGGTCGGCGTGCGCCACCACCATCATGGCCACGGCCGTAAACGCCAGGAGCGCCACCGAGATCGGCTTGGTCACCTCGACGTAAGCCTTGGCCGCATCCCAAAAACCCGGCCTGACCGCCACCACGTTGTGCTCGGCCAGGGGCGCCGCCGCTCCGGTGGTCGGCGCGCGCAACCCGGTCAGCTTGTCCCCCACCGAAAAACCCCTCTCGATATCAAACCCGGCTCGCCCCCGGTGAAACCCGGAAAACGGCAAGTACAAGAGGCACTGTCAAGTACAATAATAACATACCGAATTAAAGTGCGAAATTGGGGCCGTCCCCGAAATTCGCTGCAAGCCTCGACACCGCCTTTTCTTGACAAACACCCGGATGAAAGTTACTTTAGAACTGACTTGGAGAGGAATGGGATTTGCCGTGACCCAGTTTGACACTTCCCTATGGCGGGCAGCCATCGCTAAAAAAAATCTGAAACGCGAAGCCTACCGCAGAAGAAAACTGGCCCAACTTCGTCGGCAACTGGCAGATTATTTTGCCCGGAAAAAAGTGGCTCGTGTCTACGTGATCGGGTCTATTGTCCGCCCTGGAGCCTTCGATGAAACGTCGGACATCGACATCGCCGTGTTGGGCCTGAAAGAAGATTACCTGCGCGTTTCGTCGGAACTGGAAGCCTTGGTTGAACGTGAACTGGACCTTATAGAACTGGAGTACTGCCGTTTCGCCGCCGAGGTTGAAAGGGAAGGATTGAGAATCATATGAGCAAGGGGTCGACGATGGCACCGATTTCCCGTCTCTGGCCCCCGAAATAGCCCAGTACCGGAGGCGAGCAGTCTTGCGCCGCAAACCAAACCGCAGAACCATCTTTGTCATCTCGTGCCTGTTGGCCGTCACCGCCGCCGTCATCTGGAACGTCCTGGGGGCGGGATCACCGCAGGCTTGCTTTTCGCCGTTTGCGCCGCCCGCCACGAGCCACGCCGTTGTCATCTACGGCGGCGGTTTCGCGGCGTGCGCCGCCGCCTACCAAGCCGCAACCCACCTGCCCCCCAGCCACACCGTCTTGATGGTCGTTCCGGAAAGCGCCTTGGGCGGCGTCGGCACCGTCGGCGGCCAAAACTTTTTCGACATCCGCAACTGGCGCGGCGAACCGCCCACCCGGGGCAGCTTCGCCCGCTGGTTCGCCGCGTTCGGGCAGGGCTACCCGACAACGGCGATGTCTGAGCTATTATATGCCGAAGTGGTCGAGGGTTTTCCGGGGAAGGTGGAAGTGCTCTTTAATCACGAGATTGCGGCGGTGCACCCGGCGAGGGGCGGCTGGAGCGCGCTGGGCGGCGGCGGCCCCGAACCCGCTGGCAGCCCCATCCCCGGCGGCAGCCCCGGCGGGCTGGTGAAGCTCGGGGCCGTCACCGTGCGCCCCGTAGCGCGCAACCCCGAGACGCTGGCGGTGGAGTGGGCCGGCAAAGCCCGCGCCGTTCACGGCAAGGTGTTCATCGACGCTTCGGACACCGGGCGGATGGCGCGGCTGGCCGGGGTGCCCCTCTCCCCTGGGCGGGCCGACTGGGCCGGCGACGCGCAACAACAGGCCGTCACCCTGATGTTCCAGGTCACCGAGGTTCAACCTCAAGGCGCCATAGCGTACCGGAACCCTCAAAACGGCAAACCGGAGTTCTTCTACTTCCAGGAAGCCGACGGCAGCCGCCTCGGCTGGGGCGGCAAAGACTTCACCGGCTACGACCCGGTGGTGGCCGCCTACAACGCGGGCGGCCACCACTTCACCCTGAAAGGCTACAACATCGCCGAGGACACCCCCGGGCGGTGGTGGCTCAATATCCTGCTCATCCACGAGGTGAACGGGATGCTGCAGGAACTGGACCGGGGCACCGAGCACCGGCCGGCGGCTGGGGTGGCGGCCGAGGGGGTGGCTGGAACGGCGGCGGCCCTTGCCGGGTTGGTCGAAGAGGGCCAGTGGTCCACCGACCGGGCCTACGCCGAAGCACTGGCCGAACTGGAGCGACCCCGCTTCCTGGAGGCCCTGCGCCGCTTTCCGGGCTTCGAGCGCGTGGAGCTGGTGCGGGATTCGGACGGGCGGCCCGTGGTGGGTGAGGTTCTATATATCCGTGAAACCGCGCACGCCGTGCGGGATGACGGTACCTTCGCCCTTTCGGCGGACGCCGTCCGGGGGGCCGGGGACGGCCCCGGGACCGGCGCCGACCACGACCTTTACGACACCCGGGTCGGCCTCGGCTTCTACTACGTGGACATCAACGCCTACCGCAAAGGGGAGCCGGTCCAGACCCTGGAGACACCGGCCAACCCCCACTACATCCCGTACGCGGCGCTGACCACACCCGCCGTGGAAAACCTCCTGCTCCCGGGCTACGCCCAGAGCACCTCCTCGGAAGCCTGGGCCTCGATGCGCGTCATCCCGAACCTCACCGTCTGCGGCGACGCCGCCGGCGTGGCCGCGGCCTACTCGGCCGCCAACGGCAAATCCCCCGCCGCCCTCGGCCCCGAGGACCTCCGGGAGATCCAAAACCTGCTCACCGCCGCCGGCGCCCGCCTCGACAAGTAGGGGTTAAGGCTCTTTCTTCTCTTTCGGCGGCGGGGACCCTCTCCGGTGTCCCGCAACCGCAACCCGCGCATCATCGCCCGCAACCCGCGCATCATCGCCCGCAACTTGCTCTTCGTCTCCCGCGGCCTCTCCTTCCACGAAAGTCGAGTGCACCACCACGTGGCGGCAGACACCGCAGATCCAGGGCCTGGCGGCCTCATTCATGGCCGCGGAATAATAGACGGTGCGGCATTTGGGGCAAAAATGGCGATACAAGACTTCAGCACCACCCTGTCAAAAATTGCTACTTTTCTTGAGCGTAATACCGATACGGCAGCTTTGTCAAGTCTGTATTTACCGTTTTGGCAGATTGCGTTGGGTCGTCTTTCCGGGGATGGTAGAATACTTACCAGACGCGCAGAAAACCGGGGGTCAGCATGCTGGAAGAGCGATTGCGTAAAGCCCGCCAGGCCCGGGGGTGGACCCAGTCACAGCTGGCGGCCAAACTGAATGTTTCGGACGCGACCATCAGCCGCTACGAGAAAGGTGTTCGCTATCCCGATATCGAGACGTTAAAGCGCCTGGCCTTCGTGCTGGAAACCTCGGTCGATTACCTGGTCGGGGAAAAACCCGATCCCGATGAAAAACTGCCCCCGGAAGCCCGGCGTTACCTCGAGGAGTTCCGGAGTTTTCTCAGGCACAAGTACCGTTCCAAGGAGTAATCGCCCCCGCATCCGAGAACGATTCCCTTTCGCTTGTTATCACTTACATTTCATAGCTGGCCAGGATGCCGCCGATCATGGCTGCCGCCACAAAGCCGACCATGAGGCCCAAAAAAATGAGCAGGACCGGCTCCAGGGCGGCGTTTAATTTTTTGATGATTAACCGACCAAACAACGGCACTCTCGTTTTGAGGCTGTCAAGCACATACCGCCCGCGCCTGGTGCGCCCGGCCGCCACAAAACCAAGCACGACAGCACCCAGGACATAGGCGCCTGTAATGGCGTTTTCCGTGGCCCAGGTGGTAATCAATTTGCCGCCTGACGGAAGGAAGGAAGGAAGGAAGGAAGGAAGGAAGGAAGGAAGGAAGGAAGGAAGGAAGGAAGGAAGGAAGGAAGGAAGGAAGGAAGGAAGGAAGGAAGGAAGGAAGGCCGAGTTTTGTAATTTTGAACGCTTTTGACTGCCGCTGCTAGACGGCGAAGTCATCCAGGCAAATGAAGGGCAAGTCCGCCATCCCGGCCCAGGACCGGTCGTTTCCGAGCGCCGCCCGGCACCCGGAAACAACGCCCGTAGCCGCGATCAACGCATCGGGGAGCTTCAGGCCGCTCTCCGCCCGCAGCTGCGCGGCCTTATGGGCGATCTCCCGCGAAACCGGAACCACCTCCACGTTGGAAAACCGGCTGAGAAACAGCCGTATCAGATTGACGGCTCCCTCGTTCCCGCTTCTCATCGGACCCACCAGAAGTTCCACTTCCGTAACCACGGACAGAACCAATTCGATCTCCCGTTGCTCCGCCAAGTGGAAAAGGGGCCTCAGGGTCTTTTCATACCGGGGAACCCGGTTCAGAAAATAAATAACCGCGCTGGTATCCGCAAGCAGGCGCCCGTGCTTCCGGACGGCTTCCAGGAAAGCATCTTCTACTCCCATGCTTCACGCTCTTTCCGGATGTACTCGTCGACCTCTTCTTTCGACGCGCCGTACACACCCTGCAGCGCATCCACCAGCAGATCGGCATAGCTTTGGGCGGGTTTTGAAATCACCATTTTGCCGTCTTCCAGCTTCACCATCAGCTTGGCTCCGGGTTGCAGATGCAGGGCGCGGAAGATTTCCACCGGTATGGTAATCTGTCGCTTACTGGAAACTCTGATAATAGACTGCACTATCTTGCACCTCCATTGAGAGCATAATGTCTTGCCGAATTATATCATAACCAAGCAACTTCTGGCAATACCAAGCGCCTGCAGTCCTTCCCCCGTACGCTTGAGGGCGTATCCTTCATCAACCCCTTCGCCCCGGACTTCGACCTTTCCCGCTGTCTCTGATTGAGCCGGCAAAACCGCATGACCGGCACGATGAATAAGCCAACTAACAGCCTTACGAATATTATAATCCCTGAACAAAGCAGGCCCCCCTCGCCGGGAGGGGGCCTGCCTGCTCTCAAACGCAGAAAACCCTGCACTGAGCAACTCCGGGAAACATGCGCACCGCCAAAAGTGGTCCTGGACACCTGCGTCATCGTTTCCGATTGCTCGCCTGCGCCTTTAAGCGCCAATACCTGTTTTCCTCAGTAATCTCGATTGGCTTACCTAATAATAGTATTCCGGCGAAACCATTCCGCGGATCGTCTCGACTTCGAGTTGACCTTCAGCAACACGAGTCGAGATCAACGGGCCAGTGCCTTCAGGGCACGTTCGTAACGATCAATAAACCCTTCCACCCGCGCCGCAAACGCGGGGTCGATTGTTACTTGTTCCACATCAACCGGTCGCGCCACAATGGACCGCGTTGCCTGGTCGCAATACACGGCCAGGTTTCCGCCCTCCCGCAACCCCAGGGCCTCCAGATACTCTTTAGGGATGGAAAAAACCAGGCTGTTCCCGGCCTTGTATATTTTTCTGATCTCCATAGAACCACCATCCATAATAGACTAACAAGTTATAATTGTCACTACTATTATAACCGGGAAAACATCGGATCAACAACTTTTTCCGGGGCCGGTCCGTCGCATCTTCGGATCGCCGTTTTGGTCTTGGGATGCGCGCCTCAGTCTGACCTCTATTTCCTGTTGACACCGCGCGGATAATGTATATAGTAATGTATACGGAAGGTGATTTCCCATGATCCGCAAGCAACTCTACATCGAGCCCCGCCAGGTGGCCCTGCTCAAGAAGCGGGCCCGGGCGGAGGGGGTCAGCGAGGCGGAACTGGTCCGCCGCGCTCTGGACGCGCATCTCAGCCAGGTCGCCACCCGACCCGATCCCGCTGCCTGGGAGAGAGAAAAAGCTTTCCTCACCGGCCGGCGCGAAGCAGGCCGGGGCGGCCGGCGAAACTGGCGGCGGGAAGACCTCTATGACCGCTAGGGTCCTCGTGGACACGAATGTTCTCGTGTACGCTTACGACGGCACCGAGCCGGACAAGCAGGAACGGGCCTGGCAAGTCCTCGACGAACTGGCGCCGACCGGCCTTGGCGCGCTCAGCGCCCAGATCCTGGCCGAGTTCGTGGTGGCCGTAACCCGCAAGATTCCGGCCCCCCTGAATCGCCAAGAGGCCCGCGAAAGAGTGGAAAACCTGCGGCGGGCCTGGACGGTGTTTGACATCACCGGGTTGATCGTCCTGGAGGCGGTACGGGGCTTTGGCACCTACCGGTTCTCCTATTGGGACTCCCAAATCTGGGCCACCGCGCGCTTAAACCAGGCGCCTTTTGTGCTCAGCGAGGACTTTGCCGCCGGCAGTACGCTTGAGGGCGTAACCTTCATCAACCCCTTCGCCCCGGACTTCGACCTTTCCCGCTGTCTCTGATTGAGCCGACAAAACCGCATGACCGGCACAAGGAATAAGCCAACTGACAGCCTTACGAATATTATAATCCCTGAACAAAGCAGCCCCCCACTTGATGTCGCCGGGGTTCACTCCCAGGCTCAAGCCCACATAGCGCAGCGGCAGGTAGGTGCGCCCGTCCTTCAGGTAGGGAACGGAGTCCATTTGGGCTCTCCTCCCGTTGCTCGTGTAATGGTCTTTGCCGATGGAGAACACCGCCGGCCGTAGGACGAGCCTGCGGCCGGTTTCACAACGAATCTCCCTTTTTCCCAAAAACTACAATGAGCTGCCGGCCCGCTGCTCCCCCAGATACTGAGTTTCGCTGTCCGGCGCTGTTCATTCCACGCGGCGGTCGCACCCGGTATGGTGGTCTGATTGGTGCCGGGTATGTCCTTTTCGAGCTACGCAGGCTACTGAGGTTGCTGTGGTTGTTCAGGCTACCTGCCCCCCGCCCCCGTCCCCGTTCCGCCCGCACTCACGGCCCAAGGTTTCTGGCTGGAAGGCCAGTTTCAAGTAGGCGTGCCGGCACGCCAGGTCGAAAAGGCCTGCTCGGCTTCGGCCAAAGCCGCCTCGCGCTCGGCGACGTCGGCTGCCGTGGCCATCCCGACATCCTGTCGCAGCCGGGTTACGCGCCGCGCCTCCGCGGCGGTCCGCATGGCCAAGATCCGCCGCCTGGCCTTGGCGCATTCGGTTAAAAAAAACGCGAGGAAGGAATGATGCTCTTGCAAACTAAGAAGGGTGTCCAAAACCGGTATGCCGCCCTTCTTGTCTGGGACGTAACAAACGTACAGACCGCGCACCTGAAAACCAAATTCGAGCTGGCCCCGGCCTCCCTGGTGGCCGAGAAAACAGCCGGCCTCACCAACCAGGCCCTGCGGGCCTGGGAAGAAGACCAGGGTCAAAAGCGTCTCAAGCCCGGAGAGCTTCTCCTCGAACAGGACGGGCAGCCGCTGGTGCTGCCGCTATTGGCACCGGAGGCCGTGGAACGTCTCCGGCGGGGGACTGCTCCAAAGGCCGTACGGCGAGAACTGGAAATGCTCCAGTACCGGAGCATGCAACAGGTTCAACCAGAGGCGGGCATTGATGATCTCTGGCGGATTCTGAGCCAGACCGAGCTGCCCCTGAAAAGAGGCGCCCACGCGGACTTCCTGCCGGAGAGCCCCTTGAGCCCTGGACGTCTGAACCACCGGGCCCAAACACTGGCGGGAGAAATCCCGTCCAGCGTCCTGGAGCCGGTCACCCGGACCCTGGTTGACGAATGGGGCTTAAGGCCCGCCCAGGCGGAAGGAATGGTGGCCCTTGCTGCCAAGACCTACGCCCGTTGCTGCCCCCGGCTTGACGAGCTTGAACCCGGCCAAATGGTCTGGTTGGCCCACGGCACCAGGAAAACCAGGCGTACCGACCCGCGGCTCTTCGCTCCGGTGATCCTGACCCTGCTCGCCCCGGAAGAGCTGGAGTCTGCCCCTGCCAACCGGGTTGAGCTGAAACAGCTGAAGACCCGCCAGATCGAGCGGCTGACCACCGAAGCTTGGCGACAGGACGGAGTGCCCACCAGCCTGGACCTGGAGTGGATCCTGGGCATCTCGCCCACACTGATCCGGGAACTCCTGGAGGCCTACCAGGAAAGGTTCGGTGTCCTGCTCCCAACCGCCGGTACGGTTCTGGATATGGGGCGTACCCTAACACACAAGACCATCGTGGTGGAGTTGGCGCTCTCCGGGTTGACCACCCAAGAGATCGCCCGGCGCATCTACCATACTCCGGAGGCGGTAGACAACTACCTCCGGCTGTTCGAACGGGTTCTGCTCCTGCGTTACTACAAGTTACCCGTATCGGTGATGATCAGGGTGACCGGGCACGGCAAGGCCCTGCTCGAGGAACACCTGGCCCTGGTTGAGAAGCACTTCCCGAATGAGGAAGCTCTGGTTACTTATCTTGGACAGCGCGATGTTACGTTGGAGAAGAGCAGTTAGGGAATTACGGGGTTATCTGGCTACGGCTTGCCTGCTGGACGCCTGTTCCCGGGAAAAGCCGTTGGTGGACGAAGCCACGGTGCAAAGAGCCGTTGTGGAACTTCAGGAAACACCGGGGCTGGCCCCGGTTGGCTCGCCATGGTAAACTCGATCCAAGAGGTCCGAGGGCGGGAACGTCAACCGTCACGGCTCCCGGTGCCATCCACTCCCGGCAATGACGAGTGCCATTGGCACGCGTCAATCAGTGACAAATAGCTCCGGCAGCAACACCCCCTTGCGAGGGGCCATATCAAACACGGCTTGGGGGCCTTGGTGCCTTCGGAAACCCCTGGCTCTATCTGAATGCCGTGCTTGGCACAAGAAAGGCCAGCCAGGGTTTTTCAAAAGTCTCCTTGACTGAAGCATGGGTGCTCCTCAGTTCCAGGACGGCGGCTTCGGCCTGGGCCAAGGCGGCCTTCTGCTCCAGCACCGCGGTATAAGTGGCCAAGCCCACCCAGTGGCGCAGTTCGGCGGCGCGCAACGCTTCCCGGGCCAGGGCCAGGCCCTCCTGCGCGGAGGCATGGGCTGCTTCCAGTGTCTTCATCGTGTCGAAAAGTTCATATATCTTGTTCCGCGTTTCAGCCCGGGCATCCTCGTAACTGAGCCAGGCCTTGTCACGGTCGATCAGGCCGGCCTCCGACGGCTGGGTGTAGGACCAGACGTATCGCTGCAGTTCGTACCCTTCCCGCTTGCTCCAGAGGTAGGGGTTATTGTCGAGAGACAGTGCCCTGTTGATTGCCAAGTCCAAGGACTCGACGGCCACGGCCTTGAACTCCGGTTCGGTGGTCAGTACCGGGCGCTCCTCCGGTTCCAACCCGATCAGCTTGTTGAGCGCGCGGTAAGCGCCCTCCAAGTCCGCACGCGCCTGTTCCGCGGCGCTACCGGCGCGCTGAAGCCCGGCTGATGCCGCGTACACCTGCATATTGGTACTCATCCCCACCGCCGCCAGGGCCAGCACCGTGCGGTAGTCGCGCTCCGCCTTTTCGAGGGCGGCTCCGGCCGCTCCCAACCCGTGCTGCTTCTTCAGGATGTCATTGTACAGCCGCCTAGCGTTCAGAGAAATAGCGTCCTTCGTCATTTCAAAGGTCTTCTGCTGAATATGCCACCCCCGATCAGCACTCAAGGCCTTATACCAGCTGTGCTCGTCAGAGCCTGGGTAGCTCTTGTAGAGATTGTCCGTCCCTGTCCAGGTCTTGACTAGCATGTAGCCGTGATATTCCCAAGCGGCGTCCGCTACTTCTCTGGCACGATCTACGTCGAGTTCCGCCTGTTTGATGCCCATACTGTTCCGCAAGGCGAGTTCGACAACCTGATCCAGGGCAAGGCTTTTTGGCTGCACACCAGCAGCTTCGTTAGCCGCGAATGCAGTCACGAGACCACTGAGTGCGAACCAAACGGTAAACGCAGCAACAATCAGCACCCGGTGCATTATAGGCACAACTCCTTGAGCAAGTTGATTGTTTAACAAGTCAAGTATATCGTGACATCAACAGCCGGTCAATACCGGTAAGTGACAAACCGAGAGTGTATCCAACCAACGTCAAAGGGCTTCTTGATCTAGTACTAGTTCGTCACAGTTACTACCCCGTCCACACCATAGACCAAGAGGGCATTCACAACATCAAAAGAACGCATGTCGGTTCTGATATCGAGTGTGGCCGTCATCCCTGCCCCAAATAGCATCGGAGCATTGGATGATCTAGCACCCTCCAAGGTATAAGATCGGTCAACAACCCAACCCTTGATAAGGCTTAACGGTGATTGATGGCGAATGTAGTCTTCTCCAGCCACTATGGTAATATTGGCTACTGCAAACTTCCCCTGAGCATCAGCAGTGTATCCTAGGGTGTTTACAACGAGCGTTCCTCCTTTGACTGCTATTTTATCACCCACCTTCTTCTTTAGAGGGTCTGTCACAGTTTGCGGTAGCGGTTCAATAGCCCTGGTTATGTAGACTGTCCTACTGCCGGCATCCCACTCTGTCTTGGCTCCAAAGATGTCCGCTATGGTCCTGAGTGGCACTAGAGTCCTGCCTTCAACCAATCGAGGAGAAACCTCGCAGGCGATTTCCTGTCCGTCAACCACCAGCCTAATCCCTTGATTGGCATAAGCAAGGCCGGCCACAATGGTAACAACTATGGCTACGACAACAACGAAAACAAGTTTTTTCATCCAACGCTGCCCCCTTTAGTCTCGGATGCCTGCACAAGAAATACCCTGGTACCGGCACACTAGATGGGATAAAAGCGCTAAGCCCTTCGTTTGGATGGCGATTAAGGCTTTTTGGAAATAAGGAACCCGGATCTTTGTAAAAGACCCGGGTTCCTAGTGTAGTCTTCCAGGACTACTTGGTGAATTTGAAGGTAGCGGTCTTGGTGTCGTTGTTCCAGTCGAGCTCGCCACCGAAAGCCATCTGGATGCCGCACAGGGTAGCGTAGGTGAAGTCGCTGACAATCACACCGCCCTGATCAACCGGCACCTTGACGCCGTTGATGTAGATGGCGTTCTCGCCCATCGGGAAGGCCACAACCTTGCCGTCCTTCACGAAGTAGGCAGTCTTGGTCGCGGCATCCCAGCTCTTCTGCAGGCCCAGGACGTCGCACAACAGGTTGACCTGCACCAGGGTGCGGCCGCTCTTGACGGCTACACCGGCGTCACCCACGGCGAACGTGGCGGTAACGGCCTTGGCGTCGGAAGCCGTGGCGTTCGCTACCTTGCCGAGGGGCTTGTTATCAACAGCGTTAATGGAGTTGTTAAGCGGTGCCGCGCCTTCACCCAATACGGTGAGTTCGACATCGCCCGTCAGGGCCAGTCTGCTCATGTCGTACTTGATGTCGGAGATCGTGATGGTCATCCCGGTGCCACCGCTCGCGGTCGTGATCGGGATTTCCAATACGGAATTGTTTTCCACCACTGCAATGGTACCAAGCGCGCCGGCACCGGTCCTCTTCACGGTGGGGACACCGTTGAAGGTCACGCCCGCCGGAAGCTTCAGGAAGATCTTCCTACCGCCAGTAAACACGCCACCGGTATATTCCTGGATGGTGATGTTACCAGCGCTCTGGGCCAAGGCTTCCAGCTTCACGGCCGGCTTTTCGGCACTGATGGAGAACTGGGAAGCGTACTGGCCGATCACGACCTCGCCGGACACACCGGCAGTACCGCCGATGGTCAGCGCCGCAGCGCCAGGCTTGACACCGCCGCCGGCCTTGACCGCAAAGCTGCTGAAGCTGAGCTTGTCTGTAGCCGCGGTGATTGTCAGCCAGATGGTCTTGTCGTCGTTGTAGATGCCTCTCCAGGTGGCACCCACGGCGGTAATGTCAGCGGCGGCAGTACCCGCTCCCCACTTGCCGTCGCTGAGGGTGAGGGTGATGACCTTGTTAGCTTCGAACTGCGTACCGCTGACCGCTTTCAGGTCAAAGGACGCGCCAAAGGTCTTGGTCTTGCCGATGTAGCATATTCCATCGTTGTCCTTCAGCTTGTCGACGTCACCGGACACTTCCCCGACCTTGGCAATGACCAGCCTGGTGGTCTTGACCTTGGAACCGGCGGTGTTGCTGTATACTTCCACTTCGATATCGCCGGTGACATTCGGGGCCACGTCCAGTCTGGGCTTGAACACGATCTTGCCCGGAAGGACCGTGGACTGGGCACCATTCATGTCGACCTCGATGCTGGATGTCGCTACGGTTACAGTAGGAACAGCACCGCTGACGTTGCTCACTGGCGCGGTCGAAGCGGCGTTAATAGAAACACCGGAGGTCAGAACACGCATTGTGATTTTTTCGGCAGCGCCGATAGCCTTCGCCAGCGCTTCCTCGACGGTGACGTCGGCGCCGGCCACGTTCAGGTTACCCGCCTTGACGGTCTTGGCGGCGGCAGCCTTCACGGTCGCGCCGGTCTCGGCGACCTTGGCGATGGTCCGGGTGTCGCTTTCGCTCCAGGCAATCGCAGTCGCGGTGGTACGGAAAACCTCAACTGTGGCCTTGATGTCGCCAGACACGCCGGAAGCGATGTCCAACCTGGATTCGCCAGTCACGTTGAACTTAAACTCGACTGCCGACACGGTCCCAGCTGCCAAACCGGCAAGCTTGAGCAGAATCATGCTCTTTGAGGAGTCCTCAATAGTCGCGGTTGCATTAGTGAGAGTGAAGTAGTTGGTAGCCGTGCCATCCTTCGGGTCTTTCACGAACGTGGCACCGGTGGGCAGCGTCAACTTGACATAAATCGTGTCGTCCCAGGTGGCGGCTGCTTTTTCCGTGACCTTCGCCGTACCGGTAATCTCCTTGTTATCACCGGTAGTAGTGAACGAATACGACGAAGTGAAGTCAGCGTAAGTCGTGCTCGCAAACGCCGATACCGGCAGCATGAGACCCAGGACGAAGATCAGCGTCACGAACAGGGCGATGGATTTTTTCCTGGTTCTAATCAAGCGTTTTCCCTCCTTATGGTTTGATGCTTTTCAGCATTGGGGGGACCGGAGTCCCCAACAAGGTGCTTCCAGGGTTCTTAGTCAGTTGGTCTGCAACTGTCCACAACGTCCGTAGTTCCCAACATCCCCCCTTCTTGGTACCAAAGATTTGCGGCGGTAGCACCGCATCAAGGTGCTGTGGCACCGTCCTACCCAGGTGTCCAGGCAGCGGGCGGCAACTTGCCCTGCCGCTGCCTTAATCGGATAGCACCGGCAGAAGATGTACATTCTACACTCCCTGCCAGATTCCCTGCTGACATGGCAGGAACTATCTCGATTACCTGACTAGTTAGACACGGGGTGCTGCTAAAAAGTTCCGGTAATTACGAGAAATTTGCTGGAGGGATTAAGTTATTGCTCCAGATTCTGCAGCAAACGATTGAGGATGGCGGCGGTTTCGGCGCGTGAGAGGGCGGCGGCGGGCGCGAAACGGTCGTCCGGGAGACCGAACATGAGTCCGGCGGTATGGGCCTGGGCAACTGCGGAGCGGCCCCACTCTGGGATGAGGTACCAGTCGGAGTAGGGAGCGGGTGCGGTAGGCTGGGGCAGAGCCATCCCGACTGAGACACAACTGTGGATAAGGATGGCGGCGGCCTCCGTCCGGCTGATCGGAGCGTGGGGACGGAAGGTATTGTCCTCGTAGCCATCGATAATGCCGCGGGCGTGGGCGAGGGCGATGCTCTCCCGCGCCCAGCCGGGAATGGCGGCGGCATCGGTGAATGGCAGCCCCGGTTCTCCGGCGGCGGGCAGCCCCAGCAGCCGGGCCAGGAGTACAGTGAACTCGGCGCGAGAGACACTCCGGTCCGGCCGGAAGGTGCCGTCCGGGTAGCCGGACACCAAACCGCGGGCCAGGAGCTGTTCGATGTCCGTTCGCGCCCAGGAGCCCGAGATGTCGTTGAAAGACTGCCCGGACCGGGCCGGCAGGGTCACCTGGCGTCCGGCGACGCCGCCGGTGCGGCTGTCCACGGCTACCAGTTCCCCGCCGCGCACCCCGATGCTGTAAGGGACCACCAGGTAGAAGGAACCGTCGGGGGTGAGCTCAAGTTGCTGGAAGGCGGACTCCCCCCAGGCGTAGAGCCGGTCGGCCGTAGTACGGCCGGTGACCACGTAGCGGTCGGAGAGCGGAATAATCGACTCTACCCGTAGGTCAGGCTCCGCCACCTGCGGCAGCGTGGAGGCTGCACCCCGTATCAGCACCTCGCCACCCGTGGTCCCGGAGAGGATGGTTAGGTTGACCGCTTCGCCGGGTACCAGGTCATGGGCCTGTACCGGGAACCCGTTCTTAGTGAAGGAGGCGTTGGCGGTTACCGGGTAGGATTCCCCCCCGGCGGTGTGCAGAACGGCCCGCTCCCGGTCGTAGGCCTGGACGGCGGCCTCGCGGCGCTCGGAATCGGCGACGTCGATCCGGACGATTTCCCGCGTTCCCGGCACCAAGGCGACGCGGACCACGAGGCCCGGGGTGAGCAGGGCGGCGTCGCCAGCCAGGTCCCACCGGTAAACCCGGGTCTCGCCGGTCAGGCGCAGGGTGTGCAAGCGGCCCCGGTAGTCTGAGAGGTAGACAGTCTCCGAGCCGGCGTAGATGAGCTGGCCGTAGACGGAAGCTGAGTGGGCGGTGATCCCAATGATATTCCTTTCACCGGGCACCACGGCAGCGAACACCAGGTCCCCGGCCCGCAGGGCGGCCAGGCCGTCGGCCACCCCGTCACGTTCAACGGTAATACCGGGCAGGGCCGTGTAGCGCTGCCCGTTAGTGAACGCGATTGTCCCGGCCGGGCCGGGGGAGTCACGGAGGGTGCCGACCACCACGTGGTGGGTGGCGACCAAGTGGTTCACCCGGTTGGTGTGCGGCGACATTATCAGACGGACGGCAACCCCGGGGTAAAGGTGCCGGGGGTCGGCCTCCGCCGAAGCACCGAAGGGCAGGTTGGCCCGGTCCCCGCCGACGACGGTCTGGGTCAGGGCCAGGGCTGTGTCCGGCGTCAATTGGTAGACAGCGTTGTCGTTCAGCAGGCGGAGCCGCCCGGTGGCGTGTTCGACGGCGGCCAGCACGCCCCGCTCCTCGCGGTAGCCGGCCTCCAAGCGCCACACGCGCTGCGTCGAGGGGTTCACATAGCCATGAACCTCGGCCCCGGCCGGAAGGTTTGCAGGGTTGGTGAGCGGTGTGCCGTTGAGCAGCACCGGCCGGCCTGGGGCCAGGAAATACCCTCCCTCCCGCATCAGCCGGTTCATCTCCAGCACTAGGTGATCCCCATTTCGGCCGGGCAGACACTTCACGGCCGGGGCGTGCCACTCCCGGGCGGCCAGGAAGACCTTCCGGGACTCGGTCCCGGAGACCGGAAAGTAGGCGTCGGCGCCGGCGGGCACCCGCGGGAACCGGAGTTCCTCGTTCACCGCAGCAGTGACCCGGGCACCGGCCAAGGAGACTTCGCTGCCGTCCGCCAGCAGCAGGCGGCGGTGGTCCCCGGCTACCACTCGCTCCTTGACCGGCGGCCGGCCGCAAACCAGGGCGAAATCCTGCACGGGGCGGGTAGTCCCGGGGCGGACGCTATGGCTGACAGCGGCGCCCGATATGGTCACCCGGTACTCCCCGGGGACGGGATCGACGATGATGACCTGTTCCACGTTGTTGACGGCGTCCTTGGCCCCCCGCCCCCCGAAGTCGTTGCCTTGGTAGGTTTTGCCGTCCGGGCTGGTAACCGTGAGGTCAAGGTCGTTCACCAGGGCCTTCGCCGCTCCTGGGGCGGCCGGGGGGTCGGTCCAGGCCAAGGTGGCCTTGAAGGGCGCGCCGGCGTTGGCTACATAAAAAGTATAGGTAAGCCGCTCGCCGGTGCCCACCGTATCCCCTTCCTTATAAAAGAAGGTTCCCTCGTTCAGGGCGAGCAGGGTGCCCGCGAGATCCAAAAGTCCGAATCCGCTCTCCGGGGCGGGGCCGCCCTCCAGGGGCCGCGCACCGTTGATCAGGAGCGCCTTTACCAGGGCCGCGGACGGGCTGCGCGCACCCTCGTGTTTTTGTAGGTATTCCCGGACCAGCGCAGCGGCGCCGCCCGCCAGGGCGGCGGACATGCTGGTTCCCTGCAGCCGGGTGTAGTCCGGGTGGGCCTCGAAGTTCCCCTGGACCAGGCTGGAACAGGCGGAGACAACCGCGCTCCCCGGCACCACCAGGTCGGGTTTGAGGCGGCCGTCGCCGGTGGGCCCGCGGCTGGAGAACGAGGCCAGGCTCGCCGCGTCCTGGCTGTCCGGCCCGAAGGCGGGCCGCGGGTTCTGGCTCGCGCCCACCACCAGGGAGTTCTTGCTGTTGGCTTCCGGGGTCAGGGTGGCAGCGCCGGGGCCGCTGTTGCCGGCTCCGAATACAACTAGAAAGTCGGGGTAATAGCGCACGAAGCGGTCGACCTGGGAAGCGGCGCCAAGGTAGGCGTTGGTGTGACCGCCCCAGCCGTTGACGTGGACACGCGCGCCGGCCTCGTATGCGGGGCGGAACAGGGTCACCAGGTCCGCCGGCGGGTCGAGCTTCCCCTTCCGGTTGAGAATAGACTGGACGAAGAGGCTGGCCTCCGGAGCCACGCCCCGGTGCTGCCCCCCCGAGGCCCGGCCCGTGCCGGCGATGGTCGCGGCCATGTGGGTGCCGTGCCCGACGGGGTCTGACGGGTCATGCCCTGATAAGGGGCTTAAGAACACGATCTTGGGCATCTGCCCGGGGGTGCTGGCCAGGTCGGGATGGACGTCGGTGAGCGAGCCCTTGTCCAGGCCGCTGTCGGCCAGGGCGACGATCTGCCCGGCGCCGGAAAGGCCCGCCGGGGTGATAAAACCGGGTACGGTAACCGGAGTGGCGGCGATGACGTCACGGGCCCGGTCGTTCAAACGTTCGGTGGCGGTATGAGCTTCGACGTAGACAATCCCGGGAGCGGCCGCCAGCTCCGGCAGACGGCCGGCGGGCAGGCGCACCCGCAGGGCGGCACCCTCTTCCTCGTCCAGGCCCCGCACGACCGTACCCCCTAAGGCGTGCGTCCTTTCGGCGACGGACGGCTTGTCCGCCGGCTCAAAAAGGGACACGTTCACCGTAAGCTCCGAAGGGCCGTCAACGGCTAAAAGGTGAGGAGACAAGCGGCTGGCGGCCCTGGGCGGTTCCAGAACGGCCCCGGCGGGCAGCAGGGTGTCGAGCGCCGTTCCTCCCGGAACCCGGACCAGGTGGGCACCGTCCCCGGTGGCGCTGCCGACCTGGATGCCCTGGGCCTTAAGGCGCGCCGCCCAATCCGGCGGGGTGCCTTCTCCCGGACGCAGCAGAAACAGCCCGCCCGCGGCGAGTTCGTCCGCGTCAACGGCAAAGGCCGGCCCGTCCGGGGCCGGTATCTGGTCTGGCGGAGAAACAGCCGTAGGAAAGGACCGGCCGCCGGCAAGAAGAACCCCGGCCAAGGCAAACAGCACGAGGCCGAGAAAGGCCAGCCCCGGTAGGTATCTTCTGGACATGATGGCTCCTTGTCCACGATTTCGCGACATCTTGACAGATGGCCTACATTAAGACAGACGTATGGCGGCGCTTCCTGGTTTGCCGCTCTATTGCTATATCCCAACTAGTTGACAGCTTCTCCAGCATTTTACCACGGTTCGACCCCGGTGTCGCCCCCTAATCGGCCGCTCGCAGCCGTCCTTTGTTTTCCAGGGAACCGGTCCGATCTGGAAATAATTAAACCCTTTCCTATTGGAAGGAAATGTACTAAATTATTAACCAGGTAAACTAATTGGGAATATTACAAAATTGTGAACTGGGCCGGAACTTTTTTCCCGCGCGTTCTGTCAAAAGGGTAAAGGTTGGAAAGTTCCGTTGCCCAGGGGAGTGTTCTCCTTTGGACAACGTCAGGAAGCTGGTCCAGCGCGCGCAGCGCGGTGATACCGCCGCCTTCGAGGAACTGGTCCGGCAGTATCAGGATAGAATATATGCACTAAGCTATCACCTGTCCGGGAACCAGGCGGACGCTGAGGACCTGGCGCAGGAAGCTTTCGTGAAAGCGTTTTACGGGCTGAAGGGTTTCCGTAACGAAGCCGATTTCGGCACCTGGCTGCACCGGATTACGGTGAACCTGTGGATCAACGTGCGGCGCCGTGAACGCCAGACGGTCTCCCTTGACGAGCCGGTACAGACCGGGGACGGTGAAGTGCAGCGGGAGTTGGCGGCCACGGCCGAGGAGCCGCCGGAGGTGCTGGAGCGCAAGGAGTTTCAGCGGTTCGTGCAGCGGGCGCTGGGGGAGATTTCCCGGGAACACCGGGTGGTGCTGGTGCTGCGAGAGATGCACGACTACAGTTATGAGGAAATCGCCCGTGTCCTGGATTGTTCTCTGGGCACGGTGAAGTCCCGTATCAGCCGGGCGCGGACGGCCCTGAAGGAAAAGGCCTGCGCGCTGGCCGAACAGGCGGGCGTGACGCTCCCGGTTAATCGGGAGCGCCGGGGTGGTGACAGTCAGTGAAGTGCCTGGAGGCCAGACAACTATTCTCAGCGTACTTGGACGGGGAAATGTCCCCGGCCGAGGCTGATGTTTTGCGGGTGCACCTGGCGGGATGCCCGGCGTGTGCGGCCGACCTCGAGCTGGAGCGCGAGGTGTGTGCCGTGCTGCGGGAATCCGTGATAGCCGACCCGCTGACCCGTCAAAGCGGGTACCCCCGGGTGCTCCAGGCGCCGGAGGGTTTTGCGCGGGGCGTAATGGACGCGCTCGAGCACGAGGGGCGTCGGCCGGGCCGGTTGGCCGGATGGGTCGCCGGGTGGCGTCCGGCGATGGCCGCGGTGGCGGCTTCCTTGCTGATCACTGTCACGGCACTTGGGTACGGCGCGCAGCAGTGGCTGAACCGGGCGTTTTTGGTGGCGCAGGAACCAACGGGTGAAATCACTGAGGTAGTACCCGGCCCGGGTTCGGAAGGAACAACTCCCGGGGCTCCGGTCCCTCAGGCCGTTGACCCGGACGTGCCGGTTCCGGGCGCCGGCGAACCGGGCGGGGCCGCGGGCGGCGACGGCGGGAGCAATCCTGTAACGGGAACGGGCGGGGCGGCTAAGCCGGAAGGAACGCGGCCGGCGCCGGAACCCGGCAAGACCCAGATCACCACGGTTCCAGACCTCGAACCGAAAGTGTTCCTCAACAAGCCCCGCAGTATCAGCAGCACGCTGCTGAAGGTCAAGGTCGACGATCCCCGGCAGGCACGGGAGAAGGCGGTCGGCATGGCCGGGAACCTGGGCGTGGGCTACCAGGCGCAGACCGTGCAGAATCACAGCACGCCGGTCGAAGTGTTGCGTTTTGACCTCGAGTCGGGCCAGGTGGACGGGTTTGCGGCCGGGCTGGGAGGCTTGGGCCGGGTGCTCGACCAGCAGCGCAACCAGTGGGACATTACGGAGCAGTTCGCCAGGACATTGGAGCAGTACCAGGCCTTGTTGGCCCAGCGGCAGCAGGCGGCCGGCCCTGAAGAGCGGGCGGCGCTGGACGTGCGCATCAGGTCTTTAGAACAGCAGTTGAGCGAGTGGGATCAGGACGCCGAACGGCACATCCTGGTGTTGATGCTGCAGCAGAACTAGAAAGCCGGGAGCTTGAGATCAAGCTCCCTTGTTATTTATGCACCTTCCGGCAAGTAACAGCCGTTTTTTCTTTCGGAGCCCGGCAACACGCAGATCGCTTCTCGCTTTGTTGAGCCATTTCTGAGCTTCTTGCTCCCGATCCCTACTGCCGGCCCGTGATAAACAACACGTGCAAACCCTTTGTTCTACTATATTATTAACAACAGCAGAACCAAACAGCGCTTCTTCCGTTGGAGGCGGTTTTTAGTGCGGCCAGGCGGCTTGGCAATTCTTCTGGCATTGGTATTGTTTCTCGTTTCGGCTTCGTATGCCGAAGCCCGTCAGGCCGTTTTCGCAATCGGCAGCACCAGCTACGCGGTTGACGGCGAAACCCGGACGATGGACGTGGCCCCGTACCTCAAGAACGGCCGCGCTTACCTGCCGGTCCGCTTCGCAAGCCAGGCGCTGGGTGTCGCCCAAGAGCACATCGGCTGGGACAACGCCGCCGGCACCGTCACCTTGGTCAAGGGCGACCGGGTGGCGGCATTCACCGTCGGTCAAACGACCATGCTTAGCGGCGGCACTTTCGTCGCTATCGATGCGGCCCCGGAGATTGTCAACGGCCGGGTCATGCTGCCCTTCCGCTGGGTGGCCTTCGCCCTTGGTGCCCAGGTGGAGTGGAACGGTGCCGCGCGAACAATAACAATGACCGCGGCTTCCATCGCGTTGGATGTGGCGCCGAATGTAACGCCGGATGCGCCGGACCCCATTAAAAAGAAATACTCCTGGAACTACGGCGGAAAGCCTTGGACCTGGGATCTGCAGGTGCCGCGGGAGGCGTATGCATACTACACCGGCCTGGAACGCCCGCCCACGGACGACTATTCGGTGTATGTAACCGACCCGGCGGACGACCGGTTCATTGCGGCGCTGGCCGGCCGGTTCCTGGAAGCGGCGCGCCGGGAGGCGTACTCGCCGAAACAGACTGCCGAGTTCGTGACGGCTTTCGTGCAAAGCGTGAAGTATGTGGACGACAACGTTTCCAAAGGAGTCGGCGAGTACCCCCGCTACCCGCTGGAAACGTTGGTGGAATGGGAGGGAGACTGTGAGGATACGAGTATCCTGCTGGCGTCCCTTCTCCAAGGAATGAGTATCGGTGCGGTGTTGATCCATTTGTCCGGCGATCCCGCCGGGCACATGGCCGTGGGGGTCAAAGGCGAAAACCTGCCCGGCGTGTACTACGAATATGGCGGCGCACGCTATTACTACGTAGAAACAACGAATCCCCGCTGGTCGATTGGTGAGATTCCCGACGAGTACCGGAACAGGGAGGCCCGCATACTGTCGCTGACGCCCAGGGCGGTGATCGCCCACGAGTGGGCCTTCCGTGGCGTCCCGGGCGGCCAACTTGAGCTCAAGGTCACGGTGCGCAACCACGGCACCGCCGCAGCGCGGGAAACGAAGGTTTACGCCGCTTGGGACGCCGGAGGCGGCATGGTGTACGATCCGCAATGGTCCGACCCGCTGGATCTGGAACCGCGCGCGCAGGGCGTTTACACCCTGCGCTTGAGGCCGCCGGCGAATGTGAACACGCGCTTGATCGTAAAGATTGTCAGCAACGGCCTCCTGATGGACGAAAGCACATCAAACTGGCTCAGGACCTGAGTTGCGGACAGGGACTTTCCTTGAAGCCCACATCCGCGGCACCGAGTTGGTGCTAAGACCCGTAACCCAAGAAAACGACAAGGAAACGCTTCTGGAATACTGCCGGGAAAACACCCAAGAAGCCGACCTGGATAAAGCCCGTCGCCTAATGTCCCGGGTACCCGTCGCGATGCCGGAGAGGGTGCGCCGGATGCGTGAGGAACGGTAAGCTGGTTCCCTAAACAGGGCACCTGCTTTACGATGATTCAGCCCAGCATTGGAGATGCAAATCCGGAATTCTGCTGAACTCTTTTGTATTGTTCGTAACCAAAATCAAATCTTCCGCAAGAGCATGCGCCGCAATCAATAAGTCGTAAGCCCCAATGAGCCGACCCTTTTTATCTAGGTCTGCCCGTATACGGCCATAGAAAGAAGCAGCTCTATCCGAAAAAGGAAGAATTTCAATAGGGGCAAGAAAACCGGCTAAAGCAATCTTGTTTCTTTCGGGGTATTGACTTTTATAAACACCGTATTGAAGCTTGGCAAAGGTAATTGAAGAAATACATAGGTCGCCGACTTCCAGAGACTCAAATCTCCGAAAGACTTCAGGCGGCTTCTTCTTGATGATGTAAATACAGATATTGGTATCAAGCATATACTTCATCGTTAAAGACCATCTCGTTGATCCACGTCCGGCTGATTTCTATCGGACAAAAAATCATCTGAAAAATACTTTAGACTGGTTTTGAGTGTTTTCCAGGCACTATCTTTTGGAATCAAAAGTACAACATCATCGATTTTCTTAACGTACACCTCGGAGCCTTCTAAGCGATAGTCTTTCGGCAAGCGTACGGCTTGACTTCTCCCGTTCAAAAATACTTTGGCGATATCCATGGCAACCCCCCCCAATTAGGTATATACCATAGTATATACCACCAGCAAAAGACTGTCAAGCTATTCTTGCCAAAGATAAAGTTTAAGGAGGCGCTCAGAATGGGGGGCAAGAAGAAAACCATTCCTGAATTGCGGACCGAGGTGGAAGCCCGGGAGTTTTTTGATCGCCACAGTACCGTGGATTTTCTCGAAGATACCCTGCCGGAGCAGTTGACGGTCGATCCCGACCTAAAAGAACGGCTCCGGACGCAGAGAGAACGCAAGCAGATGGTGACTTTGCGGGTCTCGGCACCGCATCTGGAAAGTGTGCGCCGCATAGCCCGGCGCAAGGGCATTCCCTACCAAACGCTGATCCAGCTCTGGATTGCGGAAGGCTTGGAAAGGGAGTTCAAGGAAAAGTAGGAAGGCGGGGGGCGGATTCCCGGCTGCTCCGACTCTTTGGCCGGAGGCGGGGAATTCGTTGATCGAAGCGCGGCGAAACCAAATAGCGCTTCTTCCGCTGGACGCTGGAGGCGGTTTTTAGTGCGGCCAGGCGGCTTGGCAATTCTTCTGGCATTGGTATTGTTTCTCGTTTCGGCTTCGTATGCCGAAGCCCGTCAGGCCGTTTTCGCAATCGGCAGCACCAGCTACGCGGTTGACGGCGAAACCCGGACGATTGAGCTTTTTGTCACGGTGCGCAACCACGGCACCCAAAAGTTAGAATGCAATCCGGGTAATAATGTAAGAAAATAAGAAAGTCTGATCGGACTCTTTCCTGATCTAATGTTGTTTTACCGGGTTTATTGGTTTAAACTACTAGTTGTAATGTAATGTAATGTAATGTAATGTAATGTAATATTTCTTACATGTAAGGATGATGGTGATATGGCGGAGTTTGAAGTCGTCAAGGTCACTTCCAAGGGACAGATGACCCTGCCGGTGAAAGTTCGCAAAGTATTGTCCATTAAGGAAGGGGAGTATTTGGCGGTGTACGTCGAGGGCGAGGACATCATCCTGCGGCGGGTTTCCCCTTTCAGAAAGGCCTCCCGCGAGGACAACATCTTTCGGTTAATCGGGCGGGGCGAAGGTCCGGCAGACCTGGCCGAGGAGCACGACCGTTACTTGGGATTATAGCAGCGCTTACCACTTTAAGCATAAACAAGCTAACCCCGAAATCGTTATTGCTCACCGGCGGCCGGCGGCGAGGAAGCGGTTTAAGGCGGCGGCCAGCTCGGCACGGGTGACGGGGGCGTCCGGCGCGAAGGCGCCGGCGGCGCGGCCCCGGAAGATGCCGGCCTCGTAGGCGCGCGAGACGGGCGCTTGCGCCCAGGAAGGCACGCGGTGCCAGTCGGTGTAGGGCGGGTAGGACGGGTAGGGCGGACAGCACCAGGTGCACGGTCATGCCGGCCCGCAGTTCCCCCAACTCGGCCGCGCCGGCCGCGCCGAAGGGCCGGTCGAGCCAGCAGCCGTCCGCCACGATGTCGTCGATGGAGACGGCGGCCGCTGACGCAATCCGCAGGGGCTCCGTGTCCCCCACCAGCCGCATTTCCCCGGCGGCGGGGTCGATGGCGGCCAGGAGGCCGTCCCGCTCCCGGTAGAAGGCCTCCACCCGCCACAGGGTCTGGGTGGAGGGGTTGACCGTAGCGGCGATTTCGACCCCGGGGGGAGTTCCCCGGGGGTTCCCGGCGCCCCGTTGATCCAAACGGCGCCTCGGCCCTGCGGGGCGAGATTTCGCCCGCCCTCCCGTTCCAGCGGATTGATGGCCGCAAACACGGTCCGGCCCCCGAAGTCCAGCGTCTTGACCGCCGGTGCGCGCCACATGCCGGACACCGCGTAGGCCGACCCATACCGTTCGGCACGGGTGCCCCGGGGCTTTTCGGCGGACGGTCCGAACAGGTAGAGGTCGGCACCGGGCAGAATATCCCGCGCGGCGCTGCCGGCGCGTACCCCGTCCACCAGGTTCTTTGCCCCGGCGCGCGGGAGTTCGACCAGCTCGCCGCCAGCGGTCTCCAGGATGTTGCCGCTGACGCCCAAGGCTACTTCCCGCACCGGCAGGCAGCCGAACACCAGGGCGAAGTCCTGGGCGGACGCCGGTCCGGGGGTGAAAACAGTGTTTTCCGCGACGCGCGCCGCCCGGACGGTCACGGTATAGGTGCCGGGCTGCGGCCGCACGATGAATACCCGCTCGATGTTGTTCACCTCGTCCGGGGCACCCACGTCGGTTGGGGCACCCACGTCAGCGAGTCGGCCGGCCCTCAAAAAGTCGTTGCCGCGGAGGACCCGGCCGTCCGGCGCGGTGACGGTGAGGTTCAGGTCGTTCACCAGGGTGCGGGCCGCCCCCGGGGCGGCCGGCGGGTCGGTCCAGGCCAGGGTGGCTGAGACGGGCGCGCCGGGGTGTTCCACCGCGAAGGTGTAGGAGGCCGTCCCGCCCTCGGTCAGGCCCTCGCGCGCGTCGACGTGGCGAAAGGTTTTCTCGCGCAGGGCGAGGATGGTGGCGCCGAGGTCCAGGATGCCGAAAGTTCCGTTCGGCGCCGGGTCCGGCCGCGGGTCCGGCGGCGGGGTATCCGCGCCGGTCGGGGTACCTGCGCCGGTCGGGGTACCCACGTAAGTGGGTCGGGCGCCGTTCACCAGGGCCGCGCGCAGGAGCGCGGCCGAGGGCCGGGCCAGGCGTTCCTCGGTCCGGAAGTACTCGCGCAGCAGGACGGCGGCCCCGCCGGCGGCGGCCGCGGCCATGCTGGTCCCGTCCATCCGCTGGTAGGCCGGGAGGGGCGGGTAGTTGCCCGCCACGAGCGCCGAGCGGGCCGAGACGACGGCGGTCCCGGGCGCCAGGAGGTCCGGTTTGATCCGTCCGTCGGCCGTCGGGCCGCGGCTGGAGAAGGAAGCCGTTTGGTCGGCGTCCAGGCTGTCCGGGCCGTAGGCCGGGCGGGGGCTTTGGGACGCCCCGACCACCAGGGCGTTCTTGCTGTTCGCCTCCGGGGTGAGGGTGCGCGCGGCCGGGCCGTTGTTCCCGGCGCCGAACACCGGCAGAAAATCGCGGTAGTAGAGCACGAAGCGGTCGATCTGGGCGCTGACGCTCTGGTAGGCGTTGGTGCGGCCGCCCCAGCCGTTCACGTGCACGTGCGCGCCGGCCTCGTAGGCCGGGCGGAAAAGCGACACCAGGTCGGCGGGCGGTTCGAGTTCACCGGCCGGGTTCAGGAGGGCCTGGAAGTAGATGCTCGCTCCCGGAGCCACGCCGCGGTGCTTCCCGCCGGAGGCGGCGCCGGTCCCGGCCACCGTGGCCGCGACGTGGGTGCCGTGGCCGACGGGGTCGGCCGTGCCGCCGCCGGACCAGGAGCGGAGCAAAGGTACCTTGGGCATCTCTCCGGGGGTGCTGGCCAGGTCGGGGTGGATCTCGTCCGGGGCACCCCGGGGTACCCGCGTCAGCGGGTCGGTGGGTCGGCCGCGGTCCAGGCCGCTATCGGCTATGGCCACGGTCTGGCCGGCCCCGGTCAGGCCGGCGGGCGTGGCAAAGCCGGGCACGGTCAAGAAATCCGCCCCGATGACCGCGCGCACCCGGTCGTTCAGGAAAACGGGCGCTTCATAAAGTTCGAGCGCGAAGACGTCCGGGCTGTCGGCGAGCGCCTCGGGCAGCGGGGCGGCCGCCCGGGGCATCCACGCCAGTGGGTCGGGCTGGGGCAGGCTCACCCGCAGGACGCGACCGTCATCCTCGTCCAGGCCGCGCAGGACGGTGCCGCCGTGCGCGCGCACTACGGCCGCCACCCGGTCCGGGGCGGGCGACGAACGGCGCCGCGCCGGAAGACGGCGGCGGGGCCGGTTCAAGGACGGCGGCGGGGCCGGTGCGGTCGGGTCCGCCGGGTCCGGTCTCCGGGTCGGCTACCAAGCCGAAGAGCCAGCGGCCCCCCGCGGCGAGCAGGAAAACAGTGAAAAGCAACACGCCGAGCGCGGCCGGCGCGCCGAGCGCTGAAAGACGCCTTTGCTTATGCATGCGGCCTCCGGTCTCGTAACGAAGTCCGGCATCAGGGCGGACACCAGGGTTTATCCGGTCAGCCGGTTTACAGGGTTGCCCGTGTTATCCATCGTGCCTATTCGTCAACTGGCAGGATCGCTCATATTCTACCACAGAATTACAAAAACCGGGACTGTTTGTCCCTTGGTAATATATAGAATAAATGGCCTAAAAACCGCTCCGGGGGGAGTATTTGGCGGTGTACATCTAACGCAGGTCACCTGGGATAATGGTGCATTTGGCAAGATAAAAGTGGCGGTCAAAGGTAAAGACATCCCCGGGCGCCTCTTTTTTGTTTAATAAAACCAGGCTGAAAGCATCCACATAAGATAATTGCTGATCCGAAAATCTAAGAAGCAATTCACGTATCGCAGATTCGTATTCCGGCCCATGATAAAAAACACGTATAAACCCTTTGTCTCTTGCTGCATATGTTCTGTCCAGGAAGGACAGTGCCTGAGATAATCCCAAACGGTACCGCGTCAAAGAAAAGCACTCGGCAATCACCAAATCCGTTGTTACCTGAAGCGTATACCTAAGCGTTTTAAACACTTTGGAAGCCAAGTGGTGATAACGGTCGTCCTGGTCCATAAACGCGTAATAGGCCCCGGTATCGACAAATACTTGTTTACCGGTTATAGAGATATTGGTCATGACGTTCTGCTCCGTCCCTGCTTCCGCTCTTTCCTATGCCTTCTAACTCTAAAAGCGGGTTTTCTTCGTCTTTCAGCGGTTTAATATAGGCATCTATGGCCTTCCTGATAACATCCGCCTCGGTGATCCTTTGTTGCAGGGCGATCTTTTTGATTGCCGTATCCTGCTGCTTACTGATGTACGTTTGTTTACGAACAAGGCGTTCCCGGATCATGATGTCATCACCCCTATATATACATTATCCCCATGATGCAGTCCTGTCAAGCGGGCCTCCCCGTGGCAAACAGCGGGATCAGCCACAATCCGTTCAAGCAGGCCCACGACTATCTCCCCCTTTACTATAATCCATATTATACCCTGAGTCCCAATGCTGACAACAGCCCACCCCGCTCCAGCCGATTTCCCCCGCCTTCCATATGTGTCTCACCCCGTGTTCCATTGTGCCTCACCCCGTGCTCCATGAACTCTCTGCATTTGCATAACACCGGTGCTTTTGATAAGCATGCCGCCGATGCCGCCACCTCCATTGCATGTCCAGGTGCAGCGGATGATTGGTATGGATGATTGGTATGGGTTTTGTGTTATAATGTAATTACATTAAGATTGAGGGGGTGGCGTCATGCTGGTGAGAACTCAAATCATGCTGGAAGAAAAACAGCACCGCTTTTTACTCGAGGAATCACGAAGGAAAGGAATCAGCATGTCCGAGGTTATCAGGCAGCTTGTAAACGATAAGGAAAAGGAGTTGGCCAAGGCACAGGCCAATGGCGCGGTGGAAATCGCCGGTGGAGCCGTTCCCGGTCCGGACGAAAGTATTCCCCACGACGAGGTCCTGTACAAATGAGACGGATTTTCGTGGATACCAGTGCCTGGTATTCCTTGAAGAATTCCCAAGATCCACACCACCGGGCGGTATTGGACTTCTTCAGGGAACAGCAGGGCCAAGCGCTTTTTTTCACTTCGGATTACATCGCCGATGAAGCTATCACTCTGACCAGGGTGCGGCTGAAGAATCATAAGGTGGCGGCCGATCTGGCGCAGGAATTGTTTTCCGAAAAGGCAGCCAAGATGGTCTTTGTTTCTCCGGCCCATCATGACCGGGCGCTGGAGATTTTTGTCTCCTATGGCGATCAGTATTTTTCCTATACCGACTGCACAAGCTTCGCGATTATGGAAGCACTGAAGATTGAAGAAGCCCTGGCCCTCGACTATGACTTCGAAAGATTTGGTCTCCGGCAGGTGCGGATGGAAGCCGGGCCCCGGGCTTAGAAGCCGCATCCAGGTTTTTCAATAAGTCATCGATAGTTCCCTTGGTACTCGACCAAGGCAGGCCTTCGAGGTGCCGAAAATGTGTGCAAGAACAGCAGTGCTGGTAACCGGCATTGCTGTTTAAGTTATTTCAAGGGCTG
Source organism: Bacillota bacterium (assembly GCA_040757205.1). Classification (NCBI taxonomy): domain Bacteria; kingdom Bacillati; phylum Bacillota; species Bacillota bacterium. Next base: position 113,931 of record JBFLXL010000002.1, on the reverse strand, counting down.
CAAATGATATGTTCCGGGTCGGAAACCTACACCGCAGTGGGGGTTGCATGCGGGTATGGCCCGGGGTTAGAAATCCCGGGGTTTGCAGATGATCTCGCGGATCTTGAGATCGAAGAAGTGCTGCGAGTGGGCCGGGCTGACGACGCAGGCGGTGTCGGCGCCGGTGCCGCTGCCGGCGATGCAGACCACGTCTTCTCCGGGCGGGGTGAGCCCGGCGTCGCAGGCCATGCCGGCGATCTCGGCACAGACCTTCACGCCCTGGCCGAGCATGCGCAAGGCGGCGGCCACGATTTCGGCCGGGTAAAGGCCCTGGAATTTGAACCGCACGGCGCGGTCGATCCCGGCCAGGAGATGGGTGGTGGTCAAGAGCTTCACTCCGGAAGCGGCGAGTTTAGCGCGCGTCTCCGGCGCCATCTCGTCCTCTCCGGGACGGGCGAAGCCGACCTGGTGGGTGACGCAGACGATCTCCAGGCCGAAGTCCGGGAGTTTTGCGGCCAGGAGTTTTTCAGCGGTCTGCCCGCTGTTGGAAGCGACAATTATCCGGGCTATGCCCAGCTCGCGGGCGCGGGCGACGGCAGCCCGGACGGCGGCGTCGGTGTTGGCGGGGCCTTTGGTGGGAAAGTGCATGTTGTTTGGAGCTCCTCTCTTCAGGTAGTCATTGCTTTTGTTTCAGTTAGACGACGCGGCGGAAGAGTTTGTCCTTCTTGGGGCGGGGCAGGTAGTTCAACATGGATAGGGCCCTTCCGGTGCCCATCGCCACGCACGAAACGGGATCGTCCGCTAAGACGACCGGCAGTTTGGTCTCCTCGGAGAGAAGTCTGTCCATGTCGTTTAGTAGCGATCCGCCGCCCGTAAGGATGATCCCCTTGTCGACCAGGTCGGCCGAAAGTTCGGGCGGGGTGCGCTCGAGGACTTCCTTCACCGCCGCGACCACCAGTTGCAGCGGCTCGACGATCGCCTCCCAGACCTGAGTGGTGGACACCTCCACCGCCTTGGGGAGGCCGCTCATCACGTCCCGCCCGCGGATGGTCATCGACTTCAACTCCGCGCGCCGGGGATAGGCGCTGCCGACCTCGATCTTCAATTCCTCGGCCGTGCGCTCCCCGATCAGGAGGTTAAACTCCCGGCGCACGTACCGGACGATGGCGTCGTCGAACTTGTCCCCGCCCAGCTTGAGCGAAAGCGAACAGACAATGCCGCCCAGGGCCAGCACGGCCACGTCGGTCGTCCCGCCGCCGATGTCCACGACCATGGACCCGGAGGCCTGGGACACGTCCATGCCCGCTCCCAGCGCGGCGGCCATCGGCTCCTCGATCACGTGGGCCTGGCGCGCCCCGGCCTGCACCACCGCCTGGCGCACCGCCCGCTCCTCCACGCCGGTCACCTGGGCCGGAATGCAGACCATCACCCGGGGCCGGAACAGAAAGCGGCGGGCACCCGCCTTACTGATGAAGTAACGGAGCATCTTCTCGGTGACGTCGAAGTCAGCGATCACCCCGTCCCGCATAGGGCGCACGGCCACGATGTTCCCGGGAGTCCGTCCCAGCATGCGCCGGGCCTCGGTGCCCACGGCAATGACTTGTCCGCTGTCCCTGTTGATCGCCACGACGGATGGTTCGCGCAGCACTATGCCCCGGCCCCTCACAAACACCAGGACCGAGGCCGTTCCCAAGTCGACGCCGATATCGGGCACGAAGTTCAACACGCTGTCTGCCTCCGTTTCTGTTACTAGTTCCCGAAACCCTTGGATGTCTATGTGTCTATACAGACATCCTGAATAATGGGAAACCCGATTTCGATTTACAGGCCTGTCCAAACCGGCGCCGAAAAAAGAAATGTGGGGGTGAAACCACACTCAGGGGCACGCCAAGGCGACGTGCCGCAAGCTACCGGAGGTCAAAACCACGGTGGTGATCCTTAATCTTTGTTGATTCTACATAATATGGATATATTCCTCCCGTTTCCCCAAAAACTTACCCTGTTTCTTTATACTTCTTGCGGGTGGCCTCGCCCCCCCGCAGGTGCCGTACCGATTTGTTGTGTTCCAGGACTATGCGCACGCGGTTGGCCAATTTCTTGTTCAATGAGGGCAGTCTTTCGGTCATGTCTTTGTGAACCGTGCTCTTGCTGACTTTGAAAACGGTGGCCGCCTGGCGGACCGTCGCCTTGGAGTCCAGAATGTAGGCGCAGATGTCCAGCACCCGCTTCTGAATATATTCCTGCATCACCTTACCTCCCGGTCAGGCTGGTTAGGTGATTTATATGCGGCAAAAACGCCGTAATGCTTGGCCACAAAAACAAAATGGGTTCCTGGCGGCAGGAAACCGCCGGTGTGCCGGCAGGTCTTGGGGCCGTCAGGCGCCGGAGCACCGGAGTCAAGCAGATTCAGGAGAAAGGTGCACAAGAGAGGTGTCTTGAATAAAAGGGGCGACACACCTTTTTCCCTTTTCTTTGAGATGTAGAATTGGCAGTCTGCTCGAAGGTGAAAAGATGTCTGACATCTTTTTCTGCTACCCTGAAAATCCTCTCTCCCTCTGGGAGAGGGTCAGGGTGAGGGGTATTTTCATCCTTCCGATGGTGCCGCCGCCGAAGGCGGGGGCCTGGTTGTCTTTTTAGAAGGGTTCGACGCGGACGCCGGTGTAGTAGTGTTCCAGGATACTCCGGAAGTCATGCCCGGCCTCGGCCAGACCCCGGGCGCCGTACTGGCAAAGGCCCACGCCGTGGCCGTGCCCGCTGGTCTCAATGATGAGTCGCCCGCCTTCGATGGTCTGCGTGAAATTTGTCGAACGCAAGCCCAGGCGGTCCCGCACCGTGGTGGCGGTGACCTCCCGCCCGTTGAACGACAGCAGCTTGGGACGCCCGGTGGATGTGTACGCCAGGACTTCAATGAGCCCAACAGCAGCGTCGGACGCTTTGGTGGGGGGCGTACCGCCTCCGACGCCCGTGGGAACTTCCGCAGCCGCAGGTACTTTGGCCACCGCCACGGCCGCCAGATTGGTGCCGAGCGCTTCGTCCGCGTCCTCCAGCGCGAAGACGCGCCGCTCGCCGGGGTACGGGTCGGTGCAATAAGGGCAGATCACGCTCCGCAGGTAAGGCACCCTGAATTTCCACACGTCTTCGGAATTCTCGGTCACCCCGCCGCAGGAGGAGTGGTACAACGGATCGATAAGCTGCTCCTCAAAGGTGAGCACCAATCCCTCGGTGGCGTCCACCGCCCGCTTGATCTTGTAGTAGTTCCGGTAATAATCCCAGGTGGTCCAGCGTTCCCGCAGCTCCTCGCGGGATACCCACCCCTGGCCCAGGCGCGGGTCATCGCTCACGTCCGCCCCGGGGTGCGGGCTGTTGGCCACGCCGCCGGCCATCAGGCGTTTCAACATATAGGTGCGCGCGCACACCGCCTGGGCTTTCAGGGCCTCCGGGTGAAAGCCGGCCGGCATTTCGGCGGCCACCACTCCAACCACATAGTCCTCCAGGGACAGGTCTGTCAGTTGGCCGGTCTGGTGGCGGTACAACCGCACGTCGGTCCGGACCTCCGGTTTCCCGGTGTCCGCCAACCGCCGGGCGTATTCCTGCGCGGCGTCGGGAAAGGCGATCGCCGCCGCGACGGCCAGCAGTACCAGGCCCCAGAACAATCTCCGCACCAGGGTTTATCCCTCCGTATGCCAATATCTGGCTCTTTACCCAGGAGTTTATGTCTTTTGGGCGTAAATTATACGACGAGGACACCCTAGGGGGACAGGGTACCCTAGGGGGGACAGTCCCCCTAAGGCCCAAAGGGGACTGTTCCCTTTCACCCGGCGGAGGAGGGATTCCAAAAAAGGGGCCAGGCCCCTTTTTTCGCGCGTGATCGGGTGAATAATCACCAGTCTAGTTATCGCTTGTTTTACTGGGTGGGGAGTATTTGACGCTTACGGGAGCCCCAAAAGGGGCCAGGCCCCTTTTTTCGCGCGTGAAAAGACCGAGGTGATGCCCTACCTCGGTCTTTTTCCCGCTCGCTGCCCTTTCGGACTCTTTAGCTTTTAGCGCCTGATCTGTCCGGCCGCTTCGATCCTGGCCGTGGCGCGCGCCAGCGCCGCCTTGGCCCGGACCACGTCGATCTCGGGGTCCTTGGCGGCCAGGCGCTTCTCGGCGCGCTCCCTGGCCTTTTCCGCCCGGGCGAGGTCGATCTCCTCGGGGCGCTCCGCAGCGTTGGCCAGCACGACCACCCGGCTGTCACGGACCTCCACGAAGCCGCCCGCAACTACGAACGTGTTCCACTGGCCCTCTTTCTGGATGCGGAGCAGGCCGGGCCTCAAGCTGGAAATAAGCGCGGTGTGCCCCGGCAGGAAACCCAGATCGCCGTCGGTACCCCGGACGTGGACGAAACGGGCCTCGTCTCCGTAGATCACCCGCTCAGGGGTAACGATGGAAACCTTTTGGGTGGAATCCGCCATTCATATCCACATCCTTACTTGCTCGTTGACCGGTTCCCGCGATCCCCGCCGCCGCTCTAGGCCTCGAGGATCTTCTTGCCCTTCTCCACCGCCTCGTCGATGGTGCCGACCATGTAGAAGGCGTCCTCCGGCAGGCCGTCGTGCTTGCCGTCCAGGATTTCCTGGAACCCGCGGATGTTGTCCTTGAGCGACACGTACCGCCCCGGCGAGCCGGTGAAAGCTTCGGCCACGTGGAAGGGCTGCGACAGGTACCGCTGCAGTTTGCGGGCCCGGACCACGATCAGTTTGTCCTCTTCGGAAAGTTCCTCCATCCCGAGGATGGCGATAATGTCCTGCAGCTCCTTGTACCGCTGCAGCACCTTCTGCACGCCGCGCGCCACCTGGTAGTGCTCGGCCCCCACGACGTTCGGGTCGAGAATCCGCGACACCGAGTCGAGCGGGTCCACCGCCGGGTAAATACCCAGCTCGGCGATCTGCCGGGACAGCACCACGGTGCCGTCCAGGTGGGCGAAGGTGTTCGCCGGGGCCGGGTCGGTCAGGTCGTCGGCGGGCACGTACACGGCCTGCACCGACGTGATCGAACCCTTGGTGGTCGAGGTGATCCGCTCCTGAAGCTGGCCCATTTCCGTCGCCAGGGTGGGCTGGTAACCCACGGCGGACGGCATGCGGCCCAGCAGCGCGGAGACCTCGGTACCGGCCTGGGCGAAGCGGAAGATGTTGTCGATGAAGATCAGCACGTCCGCGCCTTCCTCGTCGCGGAAGTACTCGGCCAGGCACAGCCCGGTCAGGCCCACCCGCAGGCGGCAGCCCGGGGGCTCGTTCATCTGGCCGAAACACATCATGGTCTTGTCCAACACGCCGGACTCGGTCATTTCCAGCAAGAGGTCGTTACCCTCGCGGGTCCGCTCGCCCACGCCCGCAAACACCGAGATGCCGCCGTGCTGCTTGGCGATGTTGTTGATGAGCTCCATAACGATAACGGTCTTGCCCACGCCGGCGCCGCCGAACATCCCGATCTTGCCGCCCTTCATAAAGGGCACCAGGAGGTCGATCACCTTCAGGCCGGTCTCCAGCTGCTCCACCTTGGTCGACTGGTCGACCAGCGGCGGGGCCGGACGGTGAATCGGGTAATAGGTCTCGGCCTTGATGTCGCCCAGCCCGTCGATCGGCAGGCCCAGCACGTCGATCAGCCGGCCCAGGACGGGACGGCCCACCGGCACCTTGATCGGCGCACCGGTGTCGGTGACCTTGGCGCCGCGGACCAGGCCGTCGGTGGTGGACATGGCCACGGTGCGCACCACGTTGTTCCCCAGGTGCTGCGCCACTTCCAGCGTCAGGTCGAACTTGCGCCCGAACGCGTCCACCTTGTCGGTCTCGATGGTCAAGGCGTTGTAAATCTCGGGAACCTGGCCCGGCGGGAACCGGACGTCCACCACAACGCCGATGATTTGGACTACCTCACCTACATTCATTGTGTTCCCCGAACCTCCTCACGAACATTATTCGAGTGCCGCCGCGCCGCCGACGATGTCCAGCAACTCCTTGGTGATGCCTTCCTGGCGCAGCCGGTTCATCTGGAGCGTCAGGCGATCGATCATTTCACCCGCGTTCTTGGTGGCCGCATCCATCGCCATCATGCGGGCACTCTGCTCGCTGGCCTTGGACTCGATCAAACCATGGTACACGCTGTTCTCCACGTACCTGGGCAACAGGTAATCCAGGACGTCCGCGGCGGAGGGCTCGAAGATGTAGTCGACCCTCGTCTTTTTCGGGGCGGCCGCCTCTTCCCCTTCCCCGGCCTTTGCCGCGACGGCCTCCTCGGCCGGCGGCTCCACCGGGAGGAGCTTCACCACGGTCGGCTGCTGGACCAGCATGTTCACGAATTTGCTGTACACCATGTACACCGCGTCGTACTCGCCGGCGATGTACTTGTTGATCGCAAACCGGGCGATCTCCTGGCCCTGCTCAAACCGGATGTCCTCGCCCAGGCCGATGAACTCCGCATCCCGCTCCCACTCCCGGAAGCGGAAGAAGTTCCGGCACTTGCGGCCCACAGCCACCAGGCTGAAGTCGTCCCACTTGTTCAGTTCCCGGACGGCGGTGCGCAGGAGGTTGGAGTTGAAACCGCCGCACAAACCGCGGTCGGCGGTAATTACGATGTAGCACACCTTTTTCGGTTCACGTACCGTCAACAGGGGATTCTGCACGTCAGTGGCCGCGGAAGCCACCCGGCCCAGCACCTCGTGCAGCTGCCGGGCGTAAGGCCGCGCGGCGACCACGGTCGCCTGGGCCCGGGCCATCTTGGCCGTGGCCACGGCCTTCATGGCCTTGCAGATCTTCTGGGTACTCTTTACGCTCTTGATGCGCCGCCGAAAGTCGCGAAGCGCAGGCATCCTAACACCTCACCTTCCGCTTCTAGCTTAGCCCGTGCTGTGTAATAAACATCTGCTTGAATTCTTCCACAGCGGCCTTCAGCTTGGGCTCGTTTTCCGGGGTAATCTTCAGGTTGGCCCTGATGTCCCCGCCGATCTCGGGCTTCTCGGTACGCATGTACTTCAGGAACTCAGTCTCGAAAACGGCCACCTTGTCCGCCGGGAGGCTGTCCAGGAAACCGCGCACCCCGGTGTAGATGGACATGACCTGGTCCTCGAGCGGCATCGGGTTGTACTGGCCCTGCTTTAAGAGTTCGACCATGCGCTCGCCGCGGGTCAACCGCGCCCGGGTGGCCCGGTCGAGGTCGGATCCGAACTGGGCGAAAGCCGCCAGTTCCCGGTACTGGGCCAGGTCGAGGCGGAGCTGGCCGGCCACCTGGCGCATCGCGGTCCGCTGGGCTTTGCCGCCCACGCGCGACACCGAAAGGCCGACGTTGACGGCCGGGCGCACGCCGGCGTAGAACAGGTCGGGCTCCAGGATGATCTGTCCGTCCGTGATGGAGATCACGTTCGTCGGAATGTAGGCGGACACGTCGCCCTGCTGGGTCTCGATGACCGGCAGCGCGGTCAGGGAACCGCCGCCGATATTCGGGTGCAACTTGGCGGCCCGCTCCAGGAGCCGGGAGTGCAGGTTGAACACGTCGCCCGGGTAGGCTTCGCGGCCGGGCGGGCGCCGCAAGAGGAGCGACAGCTCGCGGTAGGCGGCCGCCTGCTTGGAAAGGTCGTCGTAAACGATCAGGACGTCCTTGCCGGCTTCCATGAACTCCTCGCCCATCGCCGCGCCGGCGAAGGGGGCGATGTACAGGAGCGGGGACGGGTCCGAGGCGCCGGCCACGACCACGATGGTGTGGTCCATGGCGCCCTCTTCGTGCAGTTTTTGCACCACGTTCGCCACGGTGGAGGATTTCTGGCCGATGGCCACGTAAATGCAGAGGCAGTCCTGACCCTTCTGGTTGATGATGGTGTCCACGGCGATCGCCGTCTTGCCGGTCTGGCGGTCGCCCATGATCAGCTCGCGCTGGCCGCGGCCGACCGGGATCATAGCGTCGATGGCCTTAATGCCGGTCTGCACCGGGGTGTCCACCGGAGACCGGAACACCACGCCGTGGGCGATCTTTTCAATGGGGCGGAACTTGTCGGACTTGATGGGCCCCTTGCCGTCCAGCGGCTCGCCGACCGGGTTGACCACGCGCCCGATCAGCGCGTCGCCCACCGGCACCGACGCAATGCGGCCGGTCCGCCGGACCACGTCGCCTTCCTTGATGTGCAGGTAGCGGCCCAGGATAACGCAACCGATGTTGTCCTCTTCCAGGTTGAGGGCCATTCCCAGGGTGCCCCCCGGAAACTCCAGCAACTCGGAATACATGCAATCTTTCAGTCCATACACCCGCGATACGCCGTCACCGATCTGGATGACCGTGCCGACGTCTGCTACCTCTACTTGTACTTCGTATTTTTCAATCTGTTGCCGGATGATGGAACTGATTTCTTCTGGCCTCAGATTCATACCCCTCTGTCACCCCTATCCAACTTTAGTTTCGCGGATGCTGTCCTTCAACCGCTCAAGTTGCCTCTTGACGCTGCCGTCGATAATGCGATCCCCCAAACGAACCACCAGGCCGCCGAGGATGTCGGGATCAACCTGGTAGCGAATCCGGAGTTCCTTGCCGGTCATCCGGGAAAGAACCTGCATGAGGTTGACCTTGTGCACCACCGAAAGCTCGAGGGCCGTGGTCACCTCCGCCTCGACGATATTGCGGGTTTCGTTGGCCAGGCCAAAGAAACGCTCCGCAATGCCCTTCAAATACGGCTCCCGGCGGCGGTCCAGGACTAAGCAGAGGAAATTGAGGGTGGTCCCGGAAAGCGCCTTCCCAAAGGCCTCCCTGACGATCTCCTTCTTGAGTTCGACCGGGACCTGGGGGTTATACAGCACCTGCTGCAGGTCACGAGACTCGTCAACCAACCGCATGAACCCGCGAAGTTCATTCTCGGTCTCGGCTACCCGGTTGTTGTCTCGTGCCACGTCGAAAAGCGCCTGGGCGTAACGCGCGGCAACCGCTCCCTTAATCATTGCAGTTGCCCCACCTCTTTAATGGCATTCTGTACCAGGTTGTGCTGCGCGTCGATGGTCAGGGCGTCCTTGACCACCTTGGCCGCCACCAGTACCGCCAGCGACGCCACTTCATCCCTCAACTGGGCGATCGCCTTCTCCCTCTCGCGTCCGATCTCGGCCAGGGCCTCTTCCTTCAGGCGCTGGGCCTCGGTACGGGCCTGTTCCATAATCGCCTGTGCCTGCTCCTCACTGGCCTTGGTGGCCCGGGTCACGATCGCCTTGGCTTCGTCACGGGCTTTGGCCAGGTCGGCCTCCAGCCGGCTGCGGAGTTCGGCCGCCGCAACTTTTTGCTTCTCGGCCGCTTCAATCTCGTCGGCGATGTAGACCTGCCGCTGCTCGATCACGTTCATCAGCGGCCGGTAGGCAAACAAGCGCAAGACTACAAGCATGAGGAGGAAGTGGAACATCTGCATGAACACTGTGGCGTTAAAACTGAGATCTACCACCTACCCGTTCTCCTCCTTCCTTGGTGACATGAGAACATAAAGATAGGGTGAAGCAGGTTTTAGCGCCTGGAGGAGACTAAAACCTGCTCATCAGACCCTAAATTGAATGGAACACATACGAACCTACAGCTGGCCCATCAGGATGAACGCGATAACGATACCGATAATGGGCAGCGACTCGATCAAACCGACGGAGATGAACATCAGGGTCATGATGTTGCCACGGGCCTCCGGCTGACGGGCAACCGCCTCGATCGCCTTGCCGCAAGCCATGCCGTCACCGATCGCCGCACCGATCGCCGAAATGCCGGCCACGAAAGCCATACCGAGCGCAGCAGCAGCTTGTACCTCCATTAGTTTCCCTCCTTCCCGTTATTTCTGTTTGTTTTTATGAGTTCTTGCGGGTAGATCCCGCATTTGCCGACGACCCCGCCCCGTTACGTCTTCAAGTCTCAAAGTTTTCACGTCTTCACGTCTTCACGTCTTCACTAGTGATCTTCACTTACCGCACTGCTTACAAAAGCAATGGTCAGCATTGTAAACACGAAAGCCTGGATCAACGAGATGAAGATGCAGAACAGCAACCAGAGCGTCCCCGCCAGGAACCCGCCGGCCAGCCAACTCGTGCCGCTGATGAGGGCCAAAAGCGATAAAATCATGATTTCCTTGCCCTTCATGTTGCCGAAAAGCCGGAAGGCCAGGGTTACCGGTTTGGCGATGTCTTCGATGAGGGTGATCGGCAGGAAGATCGGGCTTGGGGAGACGTAGTGCTTGAAGTATTTGGCACCCTTGTACTTGATGCCCCAGATGTAGATCAGGGATACCGTGATCAACGCAAAGGCAAATGTGGTCTGGATGTCGGCCGTGGGTTTGACGTAGGTGGGCACCACACCCATCACGTTCATCACGGCGATGAACAAGAAAAAGGTCACGACGATCGAGAACAGCCCGGCACCCTTCTTCGGGCTCATACTCTGATTGATCAGGCCGCGTAGAAAATCGAACAGCATCTCGAAGCAAACCTGCATCTTCCCCGGCCGGCGCATGTCGATCCGCCGCACGGCCACCCAGGCGATCAGCAGGGTTACCGCCATCGCCACCCAGGTGTGGAAGATAGTTTCCGCGTTCAACTGGATCGGAAAACCCAGAAACTCCCCCAAATCCCAGTGTTTTGGAATTCCGTAAATGTTCAGGTCGTGATGCATCTTTTCCAGCACCGTTTTTTCGCCTTGTCCTGCATAGTCCGCCGCCACCGCGTGTACTCACCTCCTTCCCAAGCTCTTTTCAGCTATTTATTTAAGCCTTCTTACCGGACACCGCCCGCAGGTCCCGGATGCCCTCGCCCACACTAAGGACGGAAGGCGCCAAGAACCCGGCCAGCATACCGATAAGACTGAACCAACCCGTCTTGACGGCAAACAGGCAGGCCAGCATGATCAGCCCCCAGCGGCTGAAAAAACCCATCATCACGAAAGCGCCGCCGGCGGCTTCGCCGTGGTTCAGCACAATTTTGATCATCTTGTCGATGCGCAGACCAAGGAAGAAAGTATTGACGGCGCCGACCACGAGGCCGGCCGCCAAGCCCCAGAGGAAGGTGCTCTGCCGGTCGAAAAAAACCGCGACCAAGGCCACGATCAAAAGCACCAGGGTTTTCTTGAGGGTTCTTTCCACGTGACTGTGGTATTCCTTCTCGCGCAAGGGCCACACTCCTCAGGACCGGTCGTCCTTGTCCTTGCCGCCGCCGGACTCCTTGTTCGGCATGAACCGGGATACCGTGCGGTAGATGCCCATCGTGCCGGCTGCAAGTCCTAAAAGCAACCCCAGCAACAACAACCACGGGCCGGTCCCCCATAACTCATCGAGATAGCGCCCGCCGAGGATACCCAGAACCAGGCTGACGGCGAACTGGACAGCGATCGTGGAACCGAGCGCGAAGGCCCGCATACCTTTGGCGAAGCCGCCTTTATCTTGCACTTGGTATGCCTCCCCCTGAGAACCCGGTCCCTGCCAAAAACCGAAGCGAAGACCAGGCGGTCTGCTTCAGTACCTGGCCGTTTTCACTTCACTTAATGCTCTGTTTTCATACGCTAATTACTTAACGCTAGTTACTTTTCTACGGAGATAGACTTATTCCTGCCGGGGAAGCAACTTTTTGTGACGCCTGGTGCAAAAATTTTTAGCCAAATTCGTCGGGTGGCGCCGCCAGACCGAAGTGAGCGGCGAGAAACCCGACGGTGCGCCGGGCGGCTTCGCCGTCTCCGTAGGGGTTCACCGCTTCAGCCATCCGGCGGTAGGCGTGCGCGTCGGACAAAAGCCGCGCTGTCTCCCGCCGCACGTCTTCTTCGGCGAGGCCCACCAGTCTGACGGTGCCGGCTTCGACCGCCTCGGGACGCTCGGTGGTATCCCGCAGCACCAGCACCGGCTTGCCCAGGGCGGGCGCTTCTTCCTGGAGGCCGCCGGAATCGGTGAGCACCAAGTGGGCGGTCGCCATCAGCTTCACGAAGGGCAGGTAGGGGAGCGGCGGGGTGCGGAGCACGCGCTCGGTGCCGCCCAATTCGGCGGCGGCCGCGGCTTGCACGATCGGGTTGGGGTGCACCGGGAAAACGGCCAGGGTATCGGGAAATTCCAGCAGGATGCGCCGCAGTGCCCGGTACACCCCGCGCAGGGGGGCGCCCAGGTTCTCGCGGCGGTGCGTGGTCACGAGAAGCACCCGGTACGGGGCAAAGGGGCGGGGCGCGCGGGCGGCGAGCGCGGCCAGGCGGGCGAGTCCCTCCCGGTCGGGATCCGTGGCTGTGTCCGGGGCCGGGGCGGCGGCCGGTGCGGCCGGGCCGGCGGTCTCCACGAGGCTGGTGAAATCGAATTCGCGGCGCGCCGTCTCCAGGAGGGCATCGATCACGGTGTTGCCGGTGACGGCGATCCGCTCCGGGGGCACGTTCTCGGCCAAAAGGTTCGCCCGGGCGCGCGCCGTGGGCGCAAAGTGCAGGTCGGCCAGCACCCCGGTCAGGTGCCGGTTCAGCTCCTCGGGAAACGGGGAGAACTTGTCGCGGGTGCGCAGGCCGGCCTCCACGTGGCCGGCCGGAATCCGGAGGTAGTAGGCGGCGAGCGCGCCCACGAAGGTGGTGGTGGTGTCGCCGTGCACCAGGACGAAGTCCGGGGACTCCCGGCTGAACACCTCTTCCAGCCCGCGCAAGGCCCGGGCGGTCACGTCGAAAAGGGACTGGCCGGGGCGCATGATGTCCAGGTCGTGCGCCGGGACGATGCCGAACAGGTCGAGCACCTGGTCGAGCATCTCCCGGTGCTGGGCCGTGACCACCACCCGCGGGTCGAACCAGGGGGAACGCTCCAGTTCTTTCACCACCGGCGCCATCTTGATGGCCTCCGGCCGGGTGCCGAAGACCACCAGCACCTTCTTCCGCCGCTTCACAGCCCCCCACCTCCCCAAAAAGGGGGACAATCCCCTATTTTTCCCCCGGGCGCAAGGGGCGCTACAGTCTCAGGAACGGGTGGGTGGCGCATAGCTCAGCGACGATGGCCTTGGCCCGGACGTGCATGCTTTGGTCTTCCGGGTGGTCCAAGGTCAGGCTGATCACTTCGGCGATCTGCACCATGCTCTCCTCGTTCATCCCGCGGGTGGTGACCGCCGGGGTGCCGATCCGGATGCCGCTGGTGACCCGGGGCGGCTGGGGATCGAACGGGATCATGTTCTTGTTCACGGTGACGTCCACCCGGTCGAGCAGGTCCTCGGCCATGGCGCCGGTCAGGTCCTTGTTCCGAAGGTCGACCAGGATCAGGTGCGTGTCGGTACCGCCCGCCACCAGCTCAAAGTCCCGTTCTTTCAGGGCTGCCGCCAGGGCGCGGGCGTTCTTCACGATTTGCTCCTGGTAGGCCTTGAACCCGGGGCGCTGGGCCTCGCCCAGGGCCACGGCCTTGGCCGCGATCACGTGCATCAGGGGGCCGCCCTGGATGCCCGGGAACACCGCCTTGTCGACGGCGGCGGCGTGTTCCTCCGGGCACAGGATCATCCCGCCCCGCGGGCCGCGCAGGGTCTTGTGGGTGGTGGTGGTCACCACGTCGGCGTACGGCACCGGGGACATGTGCAGCCCGGCGGCAATCAGGCCGGCGATGTGGGCCATATCGATCATCAAGAGCGCCCCGACGTCGTCCGCGATGGCGCGCATGCGGGCGAAGTCCAGTGCGCGCGGGTAGGCGCTGGCCCCGCCGACGATGAGTTTCGGGCGGTGCCCGCGGGCGATGGCATGCATCCGGTCGTAGTCAATCCGGCCGGTTTCCTCCTCCACCCCGTAGGGCACGTACCGGAAATACCGGCCCGAGAAATTGATCTTGGCGCCGTGGGTCAGGTGCCCCCCGTGAGCCAGGCGCATCCCCATAATCACGTCGCCCGGTTCAAGGAGGGCGAAGTAGGCGGCCATGTTGGCCTGAGCTCCGGAATGGGGCTGCACGTTGGCGTGCCTGGCACCGAAGATCTCCTTCGCCCGCTCGATGGCCACGCTCTCGGCGATGTCCACGTACTCGCAGCCGCCGTAGTAGCGCGCGCCGGGATAGCCCTCGGCGTATTTGTTCGTCAGCACCGAACCCTGGGCTTCCAGGACGGCGCGGCTGACGAAGTTCTCGGAAGCGATCAGTTCAAGCTTGGTGCCTTGACGGGCGATTTCCAGCGCGATCGCCCGGGCGATCTCGGGGTCGGTTTCGGCCAAGGGCCGGTTCCAGTCCATATCACTAACTCCTTCTTAACTCCCCACTGGGCGTATTTTTCTTCAACCGCTTTTGGCACTCACTCCGGGATTTCCTGGCTTGCCAAAACTTTGATTCCGATGGGGCGCATTCTTCTTCTTCAACCGCTTTTGGCACTCACTGCTTATCGTGCCGTCCTTTAAGGAGACTAACTCCTGCTGCACAACTCCTGGGGGCGTACTTTTCTTCGATGGCGGTGATCTTGCCGACCCGCCGGGCGTGCCGGCCGCCCTCGAATTCGGTTTTCAGCCAGACGGCCACGATGTCGCGGGCCAGGCCCGCGCCTACGACCCGTTCGCCGAGGGCGAGGACGTTGGCGTCGTTATGGGCCCGCGAATGACGGGCCGAATAAGGGTCGTGGGCGACCGCCGCCCTGACCCCCGGCACCTTGTTGGCCGCCATCGCCACTCCGACGCCGGTGCCGCACAACAGGATGGCCCGGTCCCACTCGCCCCGGGCCACGGCCTCGGCCACCGGCAGCACCACGTCCGGGTAGTCCACCGAGGCCTCGGAGAACGTCCCGCAGTCCTCAACCTGAAAACCGCTGTTTTTCAAGTAGTTCAGCACTTCCTGCTTGAGTCTGAACCCGCCGTGGTCACAAGCGATCGCGATGCGCAAACACCAGGACTCCCTTCGCTGATTCTCCGGTCGGCGATTGGCACGAGACTGCGCCTTCTGCTTTTTGTGCCGGGGAAAGAGGACCCTCCGAGCTGATTCTCCGACTCCGACCGCTGATTGATACGGTTCCCAATCCCTCGGCAAAAAAAGACGGTCTTCGGAAGCTTTCTACATCGCCGCCAAGATCTCCTTCCTTCCGCCGGGCCGCGAGATGCTTTCCCCGGCGCATCACCAAAGCGGGGATGTTTTTCCTGATCGACGGCTGGTTCTCCCACCGGCCCGCGGTCAAGCTTTCGCGATCAAGCTCCCCCTACCGGGCCGCGGTCAGCTTTCCCCGGTGGGTCCCGTCCGGGCGAACCGGGCCAGCGCCGCCGTCACCAGGGTCCGCAGGCGGGAGGCGCACTCCCGGTAAACGGCCGGGGGCCGGCCGATCGGGTCTTCCAAGTCGCCGCCCCACCCGGCGTAGTCAGCCAAAACGTGCACCTTGTGCGCGGCGTTCGGCATCAGTTGCAGGACTTGGCGGCGGTGCACGGCGGTCATGGTCAGCACCAGGTCCGCCTCTTCAACGAGCGCGGTGCTGAGCAGGGCCGCCCGGTGCCCTTGGAGATCGATGCCCGCCGCGAGAAGCGCCTCGACCGCCTCGGGCGTGGCGGGCGCGCCAGGCAGAGCGAACACCCCGGCCGAGGAGACGCGGACCGCCTCGCCGTATTCCCGGCGGCTGATCTCCCGAGCCAGGGCCTCGGCCATCGGCGAACGGCAGGTGTTGCCGCTGCAGACGAAAAGAATCCGTTTCTTCTTCAAGTAAACACCACCCCCCCACTCAACCCCCCGCCAAGCCGCGGGCCGGCGGTGGCGCACCCCTCCCGGCCGGCCGAAACGTTTGTCCTAAATCAGAACAGCAGGCGCAGGCCCACCCCGATGAGCACCAGACCCCCCAGCAGTTGCGCCCGGCGCCCGACCCAGTTTTCCACCCGGTGCGCCAGGATGAAAGCGCCCGCCGACATCAAACCGGCCACCAGGCCGATCACGACCGCGGTGAACAGCAGCGCGGCGCCGGCCGTACCCAGCGTGAAGCCCACGCTTAAGGCGTCCATACTCACGCTGCCCGCCAAGACGGTGAGTCCCAAAAAGCCGGGTCTCATTGACTTGCGGGACATCTGCGCTGGCGCCAGTGACTCCCGGACCATTTTCACACCCAGGTAAAACAGTACGGCGGCGCCGAGATAGGCGGCCCAGCGGCCCACCAACCGGCCGGTAAACTCTCCGGCGTACCAGCCGGCGATCGGCAGTATTATGTGCAGCGCGACGATCAGGCCGACCAGCATCCAGACCAGCCGCTGCCGGAATCCATTCAACCCGAGCCCCAGGCACAGGGAGAAGGCGTCCGTGCCCAGCGCGCCCGCCAACAGGAGGACCGTGCCGGTGGTCAAGACCCGGCCTCCACGACGATGATTTTGGCGGCCGCCTTGCGCAACCGGTTCATCACCGCCCGTCCCAGGCCTTCCAGGCCTTCAGCCGCCAGACCTTCGGCCAGAATCAGATCGGCCCCCAAAGCGTCGCACTCCCGCAGGGCACCGTACAACGCGGCGGCGGTGCTGCCGGCGTCACCGCTTTTGCCGCAGGGGACGACCGGGACGTCCGCATAGGAGGCGGCTGTATCCGTCCGGGCCAAAACGGCCACGTGCTCCCCCGCCGCGCGCGCCTCGGCGGCCAGCTCGCGGATGCGGGCGGTCACCGCGCCCGGCGGGCCTTCCACCAGGATGAGCGGAGTCCGGGGCGCGTAGTGCCGGTATTTCATCCCGGGAGCCTGGGGCCGCCCGGGCGCTTTTTCCGGATGGTGGACGACCGTTCCAAGTACCGCAGCCAACTGTTTCCCGGTTACACCGCCGGGACGCAGGATCACCGGCGGCGACACGGTCAGGTCGAGCACGGTGGACTCCACGCCGACCGGGACCGGGCCGCCGTCCAGAACGGCCTCGATCCGCCCGTCCAGGTCCTCCAGCACGTGCGCGGCCGTGGTGGGGCTGGGACGGCCGGAGGTATTGGCACTGGGCGCCGCCACCGGAACGCCGGCCTCCCGGATCAGGGCCAGGGCCACCGGGTGGGCGGGCATGCGGACCGCCACTTTGTCCAGGCCGGCGGTGACCGCCGGGGGCACCCGGTCGGAGCGCGGCAGCACCAGGGTAAGCGGGCCGGGCCAGAAAAGGCCGATGAGCTTTTCGGCCTGCGGCGGCAGGTCCCGCACCAAGCTGGTGATTTCGGCGCGCTCGGCGATGTGCACGATCAGGGGGTTGTCGTCGGGCCGCCCCTTCACCGCAAAGATGCGCCTAACCGCGTTCCGGTCCAGGGCGTTGGCCCCGAGGCCGTAGACGGTCTCGGTGGGGAAGGCGACCAGCCCGCCCCCGCGGATCAGGGCGGCGGCCGCCGCCACAGCCCGGGGGTCGGGGAAGTACGGGTCAACCCGCCAGTGAATGGTCGTCTCCCGACCCTCTTCCAGCGATTTCATCCTCATCATCTATCCGTGTCACCATCTAAGCGACTTCATCCTCATCATACCCCGAAAAAGGGGCACAGAGCCTGGCCCCTAATACTTTTTACTTTCTTTGACTTTCCCTGAGACGATTGTTGTCTTCATTCGTTCCGCGCTAAGTACGTGCCGCCGTATCTAGATTCTGCGGGCTACAACCACGCGCTCCCACCCCGCCAAGTCCGGAAGGATTTTGCTTTCCCACCTCGCCCGCGGCACCAAAGCCAGTGCGGCCCGGCCCTGCCCAAGGCCGATTTCAAACAAAAGATACCCGCCGGGGCGTAAAAACCGATACGCCTGCGGAACCAACCTTCGATAGAGGTCCAACCCGTCCGGCCCGCCGTCAAGGGCGGCACGCGGCTCGGCTCTTACCGCCCGGGGCAGGGTATCCACTTCGGTGGTTGGGATGTACGGCAGGTTGGCCGTAATTACGTCTATTTGGCCGGCCAGTGTATCCGGGATGGATTCCAGGAGGTCGCCGAGCAGGAACTCGACCTTGACCCGGTGGCGAACGGCGTTCAGCCGGGCTACGGTAAGGACTGCTTCCGACAGATCGGTGGCCAGTACGCGCGCCGCCGGGGCATACCGAGCCAGGCTGACGGCGATGGCCCCGCTGCCTGTTCCAATGTCCACTATTATCGAGCCCTCCGGTCCACCGCTCATTAGCCGGAGCGCCTCTTCGACAATCAACTCGGTCTCGGGCCGCGGCACCAGCACCTCGGGCGTTACCAAAAAATCCAAGCCCATGAACTCCCGATGCCCGGTGAGGTGAGCCACCGGTCGTCCCTCAAGCCGGTCACTCACCATTTGCTCAAACCGACCCCGTTCAATATCAGTCAGAACCCGTTCCGGCTCCCGGTACAGGTCCGCCCGGTCACACCCGATAGTCGAGCATAGGAGTACGGCCGCATCAAGGGCCGGGGTCCGGCCTTCACCGGTCCGGAGCACCGTCCGCGCCCAAGCCAGCGCCTCTCCAACCGTAAGCAGGGGGTCAGGCATTGATCTACTCGCTCTCTATAGTGGACACACTTCATACATGGCCTATTCCTCTGCTCCGAGCAGCTCGTTCACAGATATTTTTCCGGCGCCGCTCTGCGCGAAAGCATCGGCTTCCTCTATCAGCTTCTGCACGGCGGGTCGTACCTTTTTGCTCTGCTGCTTGAATTTCTCCAAAAGCTCCGAGCCCGAAAAACCCTGTGCGATCAGATCAGCGAGAATCTGCTCTGAAAACTCGCCGCCTCCCGCCTCACGGATTGGCCTGATGAATATGCCGCCATCCTGCAAAATACATTCGGCCTCATTGTTAAAGCCTAAAGCCTCAAAGTATTTCTGCGGTATTGTAATCTGGCGTCTCACCGAAACGCTGATGATCTTACGCTCCATTTTCGTATCACCTCTGATGGCAGACTGCAGCATTAATACTCCCTCTTTAGTATATGCTCATGCTTTCAAAAATATACACATTTCCTTGTTTTTATCATATCATTGAATTGTTGGTCTCTCAACTGAAAACGGGCGACGCCCGGTTTTCTCTGACTCGATCCGTCCGGACCACTTTTAGTCGAGGGATTTGAGTTTTTCGGCCTGGTCGCTGGTGATGAGGGCGCTGACGAACTCGTGCAGGTCGCCCTGCAGCACTTCTTCCAAGCGGTAGAGGGTCAGGTTCAGGCGGTGGTCGCTCACCCGGTTCTGCGGGAAGTTGTACGTTCGGATCCGCTCGCTCCGGTCGCCCGTGCCGACCTGGGTCTTCCGGCTCGAAGCGATCTGCTCCTGCTGCTCCTGCTGCGCCTTGTCCAGGAGCCGCGCCCGCAGCACCTTCATCGCCTTGTCCCGGTTCTTGTGCTGCGACTTCTCGTCCTGGCAACTGACCACGATGCCGGTGGGCAGATGGGTGACCCGCACCGCCGACTGGGTGGTGTTCACCGACTGGCCCCCGGGGCCGGTGGAACAGAACACGTCGACCCGCAGTTCCTCCGGCCGGATTTCCACGTCCACTTCCTCGGCCTCCGGCAGCACGGCGACGGTGGCCGCCGAGGTGTGAATCCGCCCGCCCGATTCGGTGGCCGGCACCCGCTGCACCCGGTGGACGCCGCTTTCGAACTTCAACTCGCTGTAGGCCCCCCGGCCCTCCAGCAGGACGATCGCCTCCTTGATCCCCCCAAGGTCGGTCTCGTTGACGTTCAACATTTCGGCCCGCCAGCCCCGGCGCTCGGCGTAGCGCAGGTACATCCGCAACAAGTCCCCCGCGAAAAGGGCCGCCTCCTCCCCTCCCGTGCCCGCCCGGATCTCGATGATGACGTTCTTCTCGTCGTTCGGGTCCTTCGGCAGCAAAAGAACGCGCAGGCGCCGCATCAGCTCGTCCGACCGCTCCCGCAGCACCTCGACCTCGCTCTCGGCCAATGCGCGCATCTCGGCGTCCTGCTCGTCCCGGAGCATCTGCCGCGCGCCTTCCATCTCGGCGGCCACCCGCTTGTATTCCCGGTAGACGGCGACCACATCAATGATCTCGGCGTGGCCCTTCACGTAGCCCCGCCAGCGCTCCTGGTCCTGGAGCACCGCCGGGTCGGAAATCAGCCTATTGAGTTCCTCGTATTTCGCTTCCAGATGGTCCAACTTGGCGAACATCCAAGTCTCCTCCAAAAATAGAATCGCCAGGCAATATTTTCATCCCCGCATGAGCGACGAGGAATCATCGTGAGCGACTCCCTCTTCTCCCTCTTCTCCCTCTTCTCTTGCCCGCACGGCCTCGAAGGCCGTCAGGGCCACTTCCACCTGGTCGTCGTCGGGCTCCCGCGTGGTCAGCCGCTGCACCGCCAGCCCCGGCGCCAGCAACAGCCTGGCCAACGGAAACCGGGCGTACAGGGCCGTGAGCTTGATCAGCTCGTAAGCCAGGCCGGCCACCACCGGCAGCAGCAGTATCCGCGAGGACACGCGCCACCAGAGGGGGTCGGTGGCCAAAAAGCTGAAAACAAAGATCTTGAGCACGATTACCACCAGCAAAAAGCTGGTGCCGCAGCGCGGGTGCAGGGGCGAGAACCGCTGCACCGCCTCGGGGCTCAGTTCGGACCCCGCCTCGTAGGCGTTGATGACCTTGTGTTCGGCCCCGTGGTACTGGAACACCCGCTTGATGTCGGGCATCAGGCCGACCCCCGCCACGTAGGCCAAAAAAGCGCCGACCCGGAGCAGGCCCTCGATCACGTTCTGGCCGACCCGCCCCTCCACCAGCGGCGTCAAGAGGTGGGCCAAAAACACGGGCAGGACGATGAACAGCAGAATGGCCAGCCCGAACGCCAGCCCGATGGTGAACGCCATCTCCAGCGGGGAGATGGGTTTCTCCTCCTCGCCGGCCGCCTTAGTGGCCGAAAAGCTCAAGGCGCGGACGCCGATCACCAAAGATTCCACCAGTACCACCGTACCCCGGATGAGCGGCCACTTCAAAAAGGGGTACCGGGTGGTGACCGTTTCCACCGCCTGGGTCTCCACCTCCACCGTATTGTCCGGGCACCGGACGGCGACCGCCCAGGTGCGGGGCCCCCGCATCATTACGCCCTCGATGACCGCCTGACCCCCATAGCTGAAGGGTTTTTTCATTACACTCTCTTCCCGTCAAGCAGATAGCAGAGCTTCGCTCTGCTATTTCGGCCCGAATCCTTTTGATGCCTGCTACTTAGTGAGCCCGTACTTGCGGCGGAACTTGTCGGCCCGGCCGTGGGTCTCCACCGTGCGCTGCTGGCCGGTATAAAAGGGGTGACACTTCGAGCAGATATCCACGCGCATTTCCTTCCTGGTGGACCCAACCTCGAACTGCGCCCCGCACACACACACTATCTTGGCCTTCTGGTAGCCCGGGTGAAGCTTTTCCTTCATCGTTCGTCACCTCTCTCTATCCGGAACTTTCAAAACCGCAGTTTTAATGTTAACACACCGGCGCTACCCGGCGCAAGAAAAGAGCGCAAAAAGCAGGGCTGACGCATGCCCCAAGATTGAACCCATCTTAGCCGGGGATCAGCTGACCTCCTCGCTATGACCCCCGGTGGACGCCCCAAATTGTTTCAGGAAGGCAGCCGGTTCTTTTGCCGGAACCGGCGAGTTGGCGTAGCCGGTGACATCACGCGTGACGATGCAGTCGGCCTTGTTACGCTTTGCACACTGTGCGGCCAGAGCATCCTCATAGTCGGGCATATCAAGTTCCATCGCGTTCAGGATATCGGCTTTCCCTACGTCCGCAATATCCAAGATGGAACAGAGCGTCTGGATGGCTTCCAGCGTTTTTTCTCTCCCGGCCACCTTGCGCATCACGTAGTAGATGTCGGTAACTGCGTTGGCCGTAACCAAACCGTCGACCTCTCCGCTCTCGCAGAGAGCCAGCACCTGTTCGGAATGATCCGCGAAGGGTGCCCGGTCGGCAAGGTAATCAATGATGACGTTGGTGTCAATTAGAATTTTCACGGTACCTGCCCAACCTTTCCTCGCGGATTTGGCCGCAGGTGAGTTCGGCACCCTTTATAATGCCGCGCAGGGATTTGAGCGCGTCTTTCTTTTTGCCCTCGACGTTTGTGAGGAGCGCAACATCCTTTCCGTTGCGGGTGATGATGATGTCCTCAACGGCGGCGCGCTCGATATACTTGCCCATGTTCATCTTGAATTCGGTGGCTGACACACGCATGTCATTCACTCCTTTCGCTTGTGTTGTGTTCACTTATATCATACGCATCATGTGCGATTTAGTCAACTTTATTCAGTGCGATTTTTAGAAAAAGGCTTGGTTGGCAGGGGCGGCTCAAATCTTCATCTTCACGACTTTTCCTCCGTGCAACGGGCGTGGGTTCACGGTTGGAAAAACCGGAGCGACGGACGTACCCGGTAACGAACGAAGCTACAGCACCCCGGCGTAAAGAAAAACCGCCATCGGGCCTAGGAACACGAGGCTCCAGAGCACGCTGAACCCGGTCGGGAAGCGGTGCCGGTTCTCAGCTACAGCACCCCGGTGTACAGGAGCACCGCCATCAGGCCCAGGAACATGAGGCTCCAGAGCACGCTGAACCCGGTCGGGAAGCGGTGCCGGTTCTCATCGTAGGGAACCCGGCCGCTCCAGCCGTCCTGGTCAAGTCGGCGGGCCGCCCGGTAGCTGGTGTTCCGCAACAGGTCCACCCCCACCAGGAGCGGGTTGCGCACGTAAGGGGCCGCAATCCGGAAAAACGCCGCGCCCCAGCCCTCCACCGTGCCCTTGACCCCGCGCATACCGTGGAGCGTGCGCCCGAGCAGGGCGGCGGCCGGCTTGCGGTAGAACCAGTCGAAATCAAGCGAAATAGCCGGTTCGGCGCCGAATCCGGGCCGGCAAAGCCAGAAACCCGCGGCGGCCGCCAGCAGAAGCTGCACGCCGGCCAGCACTTTGGACGCCGCGAACGGCTCGTAGGCCAGCGGATAGGGCAGCTCGGCGTACAATAGCGCCGGGTAAACGCCGTAAAGGGTACACAAGAAAGCGCCGCCGGCCATGGCCGCGTACATGTTCAGCGGCAGTTTCGCCGGCCGCAAGCCATGGCGGTTTTCGCCGAAGAACATCAGGTACGGCAGCTTCAACCCGGTGTGCAGGAAGGTCCCCACGCCGGCCAATTGCAGGAGCAGGGTCACCAGGGCCAGCCCGCTCGCCTCCGACGCGTACACCACGAGCGACTTGCTGATAAACCCGTTCAAAAGCGGCACCCCGGAGATGGAGAGGCTGCCGATCATAAACAGCACCACGACCGCGGGCATCGCCCGGGCGATGCCCCCCAGTTCGGTGAGCCGGCTCCGGCCGGTGGCGTAGAGCACCGCGCCGGCGCCCATAAAGAGGAGCGCCTTGTACAGGATGTGGCTGTAGGCGTGGGCCGTGGCGCCATTTATGGCCAACTCCGTGCCGATGCCGACCGCGGCCACCATGTACCCCACCTGGCTGATGATGGAATAGGCCAGCAGGCGCCGGGCGTCGTTCTCCAGGAGGGCGTACACCGCCCCGTAGAGCGCCATAACCACGCCGGCCCAGATCAAAAGTTCAGTGCCGGGGAACACCCGGATCAAAACGCACACGGCGACCTTGGTGGTGAAGGCGCTTAAGAAAACGCTGCCGGTCACGGTGCCCTCGGGGTAGGCGTCGGTCAGCCAGGCGTGCAGGGGCACGATCGCCGCGTTGATGGCCACCCCGGCCAGGATCAGCCAGTAGGCCGGGCCGCCGGTCCCCGTCAGGGAGGTCACGGTCAGGCTGCCCTGGCTCATCAGCAGCAGAATGCCGGCCAGCAAGAGGTTCCCGCCCAAAAAGTGCACCAGAAGGTAGCGAAAACCCGCGGCCAGCGATGCGGGCCGCCCCCGGAACCAGATCAAAAACACCGACGAGGCGGCCATCACTTCCCAGCAGAGGAAAAGCGTCAGCCAATCGCCGGCGAAAACCACGCCCAGGGAACCGGCGGCGTAGAGAAGCGCCGCCGCGTGCTCGCCCCGCGTTTTCACGTGCAGCGCGTATACGGCCCCGAGGAGGGCCGTCACGGCGAAAACAATCCCGAACACGCGGGCCAAGGCGTCCACGCGCAGTACCTGGAGCTCGAAGTCCAGGAACGGGAAAGGCACGACCGTGCCCGGCTGGAGGCCCAAAACCGCCGGCACGGCCAATACCGGCCCACCCAGGAGGCCCAGGTGGCGCCATTTGGCCGGCAGGACCAGGACCAATAGCGCCCCGGCCGCCAGGAATACTGAAGGATGCATCATCGGCATAAAACCCGCGCTCACCTGTCGTAGTAGTCTTCGCCGCGCTGCACGAAGTGCTTGCCCAGCGCCTTGGACACCCACACAATGGCCAGACAGCCCAAAAAGCCGAACAGGAGGTCGAAGCCGTAAAGCTCACTCCACCAGAATTTACCGTGACCGTAGCTCTCCCGGAGCAGGAGGTCGGCCACGAAACTCAACGCCAGCGCCCCCACGAGCGCGATTAAAGGCCACTTCTTCACGTCACATTCCCCCTCCGGCCGGTCCCGGGCCCCGAAATCGCCCGCGAGACGGGTTTGGCGTTGGGCGTTTCAATTCACATTCCCCCTCCGGCCGGACCCGGGGCGCCGCCCGCCACGGCCGCGGCCGCCATCTGGGCCAGCGTGTAGAACTGCAGGCCGAGGTTCGGAAGCACGCCCAGCACCAGCGCCGCCGCCGCGGTGATCAAAAGCGGCACCAGCATGCTCGGCTTCGCCTCCCCGCCCGCCACCGCCGCCTCTTCCCCGGCCCGCCCGAAATAGGCGCGGTACACGATCGGGAAGAAGTAGGCGGCATTAAGGAGCGCGCTGCCGATCAGCACGGCGATGAACACCGGTTGCCCGGCCTGGACCGCGCCGACGCCCAGGTTCCATTTGCTGATGAACCCAACCAGAAGCGGCATGCCGGTGATGGCCAGCGCGGCGGCCGCGAAGGCGCCCATGGTGTACGGCATCCGCCGGCCCAGCCCGTCCAGCTCCCGGATATATTCCTTGTGGGTGGTGGCGTAGATCGCCCCGGCGCAGAAGAACAGGGTGATCTTCATAAAGGCGTGGGCCACGATGTGGAACATCGCCCCCAGCATCGCCGCTGGCGTGGCCAGGGCGGCGCCCAGCACCACGTACGACAGTTGACTGACGGTCGAGTAGGCGAGCCGCCGCTTTAAGTGGTCCTCGGACAGCGCCCGCAGCGAGGCGAAGATGATCGTCGCCGCCGCGAGCCAGGCCAGGATCACGCCCACGCCCAACTCACCCATCAGTTCCGGCCCGAACACGAAGCCGGTCACCCGCACCACCGCGAACGCCCCCGCTTTCACGACCGCCACCGCGTGCAGCAGGGCGCTCACCGGTGTGGGCGCCACCATCGCCGTCGGCAGCCAGCCGTGCAAAGGGATGACGGCCGCCTTCACGCCCACCCCGACCATGAACAGCACGAACAACACCTGCAGCGCCAGCACCGACGCCCCGGTGTCCGCCAGGAACCCGCCCGGGGTGAACGCGGCGCCGGGCGCCAGGCAGTGGGCCCAAGCCACGGCGATGAAGAGCACCTGACCGGCCAGAAGCAGGTACACCAGATACTCCCGGCCCCCGGACACCGCCGCCGCGTTCCGCCGGTGAATGACCAGCGGGTAGGTGGCGATGGTCAGGATTTCGTAGAAGATGAAGAACGTCAGCAGGTTGCCGGACATGGCGATACCCGCCGCCGCCGAGAGGCACACGGCGAAACTGGCGAAATAGCCGGTCTGGTGTCCGTATTTCAGGGAACGCATGTACCCGATGGAGTACACCGAAGTGATAATCCACAAGCATGAGGCCAGCAGGGCAAACAGCAGGCCGAAGGCGTCCACCCGGAAGTGCAGGGCGATGCCCTTGGCGATGTCGAGCGGCGCCGTCTCCACCACCGCCCCGCCGAGGACCGCCGGCAGCATGGACAGGACGACGGCGAACTTGGCCGCCGCCGCGACCATGGTCACGCCCTCCCGCAGGTCCGGACGCCGGTCGCAGAACAGGATCAGCCCGGCGGCGGCCAGGGAGATGAGCACGGCCACCAGGGGCGCTACGGAGAACACAACTTCAGCCTGCATTTATGGCAACCTCCACTGGTTAGCCCGGACACCTTTTCCGCGCGGTCTGTAGAACACAACTTCAGCCGGCATTTAAGGCAACCTCCACGGCAGCGCGTAGTGGATCACGTTGCTGATGATCTGCTCGTTGAAAAGGCCCAGGACCGCCACGCCCAGGCTCAACACCAGGATCGGCAGCAGCATGCCGGCCGGCAGCTCCAGCCTGAACCGCCGCCCGCGCGGCCGGACCGGCTGTTCGGCCCCCGCCGCCCCCGCCTCCGGCCTGCCCTTCAGGTAGGCGTTCTCAATCACCCGGAAGAAATAGACCGCTGTCAAAAGGCTGCTCACGACGAGCACGGCGGCGAACCCCCAGGCACGCGCCTCCAGGCATCCCAGCACCAGGTACCACTTGCTGAAGAACCCCAGCGTGGGCGGCAACCCGATCATGGAGAACGCGGCGACCACAAAGGCGGCCATGGTGAGCGGCATCTTTTTGGCCATGCCCACGAAGTCCGGCACCCGCCGCACACCGGTTTCCCAACTGACGCCCCCGGCGATGAAAAAGAGCCCGCCCTTCACGAGCGAGTGACTGACGACGTGCAGAAGCGCGCCGTACAGCGCCAAGACGTTGCCCAGCGCCAGCCCGAGAACGATGTACCCCACCTGGGCCACGCTGGAATAGGCCAGCATCCGCCAGAAATCGCGCTGGGCGATGGCCATGACCGAACCGAACAGTATGCCCGCGGCCGCCATCCACCCGAGCGCCTCCAGGGTCACGGACACCGGTCCGGCGGCCTCGGTCACGAAGTACAGGATCCGGTACAGGGCGTACGCGCTCACCTTGGTCATCACGGCGGCCATAAAGGCCAGCACCGGGGCCGGCGTGTAGCTGTACGCGTCCGGCAGCCAGCCGTGGAGCGGGAAGAGCGCCGTCTTGACGCCCAGGCCGGCCACGATGAAGACCACGGCCAGGATGACCGCCGGTGAATCCATAAGCGGCGGCAACAGTACCGCCAGGTCGGCCATGTTCAGGGAGCCGGTCACCGCGTAGAGGTAGCCGACCCCCAAGAGATAGAAACAGGCGGCGGCCGTGCCGATGATCAGGTAGCGCAGGGCGGCCACGATCGCCCGGCGCCCCCCGAAAGCGATCAGGGCGTACGCCGCCAGGGAAGAGATCTCCAGGAACACGAACAGGTTGAAGAGGTCGCCGGTGACGCAGATACCCAAGAGGCCGGCCAAGGCGAGCAGGAAAAGGGCGTAGAAAGACCCTTGCTCCCGCGGCGTCCGGCCCTGCAGGTACGGCCCGGCATACACCAGGGCGGCCAGGCCGAAGAAAGCGACCAGGACGACCATGCCGCCCGACAGGGGATCGATGACGAGTTCGATGCCCCAGGGCGGCGGCCAACCGGCCACGTGGTAGGGCCACGGTTCCCCCCGGGCCAGAGTTTCGGCCAGCGCCCCGGCCCCGCAGGCCAACACGGCCAGTGCCGCCGCCAGGACCAGGCCCCGGGTGAACGGAACGGACAGCCGGACCGACAGGCGCGCCGCCATGGCCACGAACAGGGGGATGATGACGATGAGGATCGGGAGGTGTTGGTTCATTTGCGCATCCTCCTGAGCACCTCGGGCTCCTCCAGGCTGCCGTAGCAGCGGTACACCTGGATCAAAAGGGCCATGGCCACGCCCACCACCGCCAGGCTGACCACGATCGCGGTGAGCATCAGGGCGTGCGGCAGCGGATTAACGTAGACGTCCACGGCGCCGGCCGTCTCTCCGGGGAGCAGCACCGCCAGCGTGGCCCCGGATTTCTGCGCCGTGTTCAGAAAGAACAGGATCACGGCCACCTGCATCACGTTCAAGGCCATGATCTTTTTCAGCAGGTTTTCCTTTACTATGATGCCGTAGAGGCCGATCAAAAAAAGAACCCCGATCAGCCACCAGCTCACGTAGCCGGCGAGGTGGTCGAGCAAGTGGTAATACTGGCCGAGCATCGCTACTCTTCTCCCCTCTCCCGGGTCAGCGAGTCGAACATGATGATCGTGACCCCCATCACCGCCAGGGTGACCCCGACTTCAATGCCCAGGATGCCCAGCGCGCGGGCCTTGGCCGCCGTCGCCTCCACGGGGATCACCCCGTAGTCCAGAAAATTGCCGCCCCAAAAGAAGGAGAGCGTGCCGATACCCAGGTAAATCAAGGCGCCGATGCAGGAGAGGGTCACCGCGTCCCGGCGGCCCACCCACTTGGCGTCCTGGCCCTGGACGAGCTGGACGAGAATCACCGCCACGCCCAGGAGCGCCCCGGCCTGGAAGCCCCCGCCGGGGCTGTAGTGGCCGTGCACCAGGACGGCGACGGCGAACACAATGATGAAGGGCAGCAGCAAACGAAAAGCCATGTTCAGGACGATACCGCCGAATCCCCTGCGCATTTTGGTCACGCGCCTCCTAAAGTCCACCGAGCCGGATTCAGGCAACAAGCCACTATGTTCAGGCAACAAGTCTGTGCTTTATCCGGACGCTGCCGGACAGAGTATCCGACCCGTTGCCATTCATGTTCAGGCAACAGCCCTGCTTCATCCGGACGCTTTTAGTCAGTGGTCGTCCAGCGGGCAGTGCGGTCCCCTGGCACTGAGAATGGAGACGATGGCCAGGCCGGCGATGACGATGACCAGCACTTCGCCCAACGTATCGAAGCTGCGGTAGTCCGCCAGCACCGCGCTGACCATGTTCCGCGTGCCCGTCTCCTCGTAGGCCGATTCGATATACCGCGGCGAAACGTGCACCGCGGGCGGCGACTGGTGGTCGCCCACGCGGGGCAGGTCGAAAGAGACGTAGATGAAGAGGCCGCCGATGAGCGCCAGGAAAAACAGGGTGACCCTTTTCAACGGGACGACCTCCTCTCCAAGCCGAACAGGACGGAAATGTAAATCACACTCATGACCGTCCCGATGATGGCCTCGACAAAGCCGACATCGACCGCGTTCATCAGGGCGAATAGTATGGCCGACGCGAAGCTGAAGGACCCGAAAAGGATCACGGCGACCAGCAGGTCGGTCACCCCCAGGGCCACCAGGGCGCAGCCGATCAGGACCAGCAGCAATACCACCTGTACAATTTCCATCAGCCGGCTTCCTCCTTGCCGCGGGTCCACGGCTTCAGGCCGGCGCGGTAGGCCGCGCGGCTGAAGATGTGGGTCGCCGTGGGATTGGCGATGGCCAAGAAAACCCAGATGAACGCAAGCTTCAGGGCAATAAGGCTCAATCCTTCGTAAACCATCAGCCCGGCGATAAACAAGAGCATCCCCAGGGTGTCGCACTTGCCCACGGCGTGCAGGCGGGTGAAGAAGTCGGGGAGGCGCAGCACACCGATGGTCCCCACCAGCAGCAGAAAAAACCCGGCCAGCATCAGGGCAGCGGCCACATAAGTCATGATTCGGCATCCTCCTCGCTCTTGCCCTCGAAATACTTGGCCAG
The DNA here is from genome assembly GCA_040757205.1 of Bacillota bacterium. Taxonomy (NCBI): domain Bacteria; kingdom Bacillati; phylum Bacillota; species Bacillota bacterium. The sequence goes on along the minus strand of JBFLXL010000002.1, from coordinate 84,587 downwards.
CACCAACAGGGTGATGAACCCTACCACCGTGTAGGCCAGGGCCACGTCGACCACCATGTCCAGCCGCTCCCACACGGCCCCCAGCAACAGGAACAGGATGATGGTGTTGCTGCCGATGATGCTCATCCCGACCAGGCGGTCGAAAACGGTCGGCCCCGGAATGATCCGGCCGAAGAGCACCAGGATATTCAGGGCCCCGATGGCCACGATAAGCGCCAGCAGAAAGTAATGCACGGCCTATTGCTCCTCCTATTGCTCCTCGCCGCCAGACACTCCCCGGAGTGTTTGCTAGAAAATCCCAGCCTATTGCTCCTCCTATTGCTCCTCGCCGTTGTCGTCGTCTTCCAGGGCCAGGTCGACTGCACGTGCGGCACCGAAGACAAGACCGACCCGCCGCGGCATTTCGCCCTCGCGTTCCGCGGGCGCCAGCGACTCGGCCATCGCCTTCTGCACGCAGTGGACGGTGAACCGGCCGTCTTGCACGTCCACGGTGAGGGTCCCCGGAGTCAGGGTGATGGAGTTGGCCAGCACGAGGTAACCGACCGGGTGCGGAAAGTGCTTTTCAAACCGGATGACCTGCGGGTCGACGGGCATTTTCGGGTGCAGGATCAGCCAGGCCATCGACACGCTGGACTTCACCAGCTCCCAGAAGAGCCAAGGCAAAAAGGCCAACAGGCGCAGCCAGGGCAAACCCCAGACCGAAACCGGCGTGCCGCCGGCGGTGCCATCCCGGGGCAAAACGGAGAAAGGCCTGGTGATCACCGTCACGCCCAGCGCCGTCAGAAAACCGATAATCAAGTATCGCGCTTCAAGCCTTCCGGACAGCACCACCCAGAAAGCAAAAAGAAAGAGCGTCAGAAGAAGGCTGTACTTAAGATCCGCCCCCAGGGGAAGGCGGAAGCTGATGGCCTTTTTGGGTTCCGCCATTTTGTCTGCCTCCAAAATAAAAGGCGGCTCTGACCCCGCGCTGATGCAAAAGCCCTAAGCCGGCTTGTGCCGGAAGGCTCAATTGGTAAGGTCCTAAAAAACATTTTATAGTATCTGCTTAAAACCAGTCAACCGACTACCATTCGCTCTCGGAATCATTCATTCTCTCCGTTGCTCCCGCCCGGTTGATTATTAATTGTCAGGAGCGGCGATCTCGCCGGAATGGGCGTCGATTGGCGGGATTCCTACGGGATGTTGATGGTGAAGTTGCCCACGCGCAAGCCCGGGATCTGGCGCAGGCGCGAGACGAGGGCCGGTATGCCGAGAATCCGGCCCCGCGCGGGGGGCAGGGTTTTGAGGAGCCGGTACGGATCCGCGTTCAGGTTGCGGAGTTGGACCATATGGACTCCTTCGGAACGCACGAGCTCGAGAAGCGCCTTGACTTCCTCTTCCCGGTCGGTAAGTCCGGGAAGGATCAGGAGGTTTAGGCTCACGAACACACCCCGGGTACGGGCGGCGGCTATGCTCCGGCGGACGTCGGCAAGACCGAAGCCGCGGGGCCGGTGATAAGCGGTGTAAGTCTCCTCGTGCGCGCTGATCAGGCTGATCCGAACGCTGTCGAGTGCGGCTTCGCCCAACGCGGCCAACGCCGCGGGGTCACCCCCGTTGGTGTTGAGGTTGATGCTCCCCCTGCCGGTGGCCTTTCTAATCCCCCGGACGGCCTGGGCAAGCAGTTTTGACTGCAGCAAGGGCTCCCCCTCACAACCCTGGCCGAAACTGATGATCGGCTCCACCCCGTCCTGCAGGTGGGAGACACCCAGTTCAACCACCTCGGACACCGTGGGAACGAAGCCGATCCGCTCCTGCGGGGCGGGAGGGCGCCCGGAGGGAGGGCACTCGGCCGGAGGGCACCGCCCGGCCGGAGGGCGCCGCCCGGAGGCTGGTCTCGAGATGCAGCCCAGGCAATCGGCGTTGCAAGCCGGAGATACCGGGATGCCGGCCTCCCAGCGGGCGTAGAAGATGTTCTGGGCCGTCAGGCAGTGGTAGGCGCAAGCGCAGTGGGCCAGGTGTTCCACCAGGCGGTTTGTCGGGAATTGACGGCGCTTGGTCTTGATCCGGCGGGGCAGGGTCGGGTCATTGTACAGCAGCGGGTTCCAACGGTATTCCTCGTCGGTATGCAGGGCCGCCGCGAAAAGTTCCCCGTCCCGCGCACCCACCGCGGTGTAACCGAAAAGGCCCAGGTCGGGCGTCGGCCCGTAAACCCGGTAAGCCGGCAGCAGGGTCCGGGTAAAACCGGCCGGCAGGAGCGCGGCCACCGCGAAAAGCTTTCCGCCGCCCTCGAGTCGCCGGACGTCTTTGACGGGCCTCCCCGCCCAGCCGACCGGCGCCCTTTGGTCAAGCAGCACCAGGTCCGAGCCGGGCGGCAAGGGGATGGCCTCCCGCTCCGGAAAAGGGATGATCTCGGCCCCGGTCCAGGCCGCCGCCCCTAGCTCGGGGTCCTCGTAAAGCACACCCTCGCCGTCGGCATAGAGAAGTTTCACGGCCCCACCCCCGTCCGCAGGGAAAAAGGGGGACTGTCCCCCTTTTTCCCAGAATATCAGGACGCGTACAGAATAACCGAGGAACCCCGGCCCGGTCAAACCTGAAAAAGACAACCATGCCGCTCTTGCGGGCACCATCGGAAGGATGAAAATACCCCTCACCCTGACCCTCTCCCAGAGGGAGAGGGGATTTTCAGGGTAGCGGCACTGAAAAAAGGGTTGGAAAAAGGGGGACTGTCCCCCTTTTTTAGGTCTCGTGGCCTACCCCGGTCAGGTAAAGCATCGGGTCGTAAGGCTCGCCGTTCCAGCGCACCTCAAAGTGCAAGTGCGGGCCGAAGGAGCGGCCGGTGTCGCCTACCCGGGCGATGATCTCCCCGGCGTTGACCCGGTCCCCGCAAGCGACCGCGATCTCCGAGCAGTGGGCGTAGTAGGTGGTGAGCCCGTCGCCGTGGTCCAGGATCACCAACAGCCCGAAGGTGCCCGCCGGGCCGGCGAATACGACCTGACCGGCCTCGGCCGCCCGGATCGGCGCGCCGTGATCGGCCGCGAAGTCGATACCGTAATGGGGTTGCCCGTCCGCACGCGTGCCAAAAACATCGGATACGGGTCCGGCCGCCGGCATCAAAAGGCTTCTCCAACCGACCGCCGGGGCCGCCGGGCCGCCGTGCCCGCGCACAGGCACAGAGAGCCGCTGGCCGGGAAACAGCCGGTCCGGGTCGTCAAGCCCGTTCTCCCGCACCAGGTCGGCCACCGTCACCTGATACATCGCCGCGATGGCGGTCAGGTTTTCACCCTCCTGCACCAGGTGCGGCAGGCGGGTGCCCGGAACGGTCAACAACTGGCCGGGACGGAGGAAGTCCGGGTTGGCGATGGTATTCAGCTCCAGCAGGGTATCCATGTCCACGCGGTGATCCGCGGCGATCTTCCACAGGCTGTCGCCCTCTTTCACCACGTAGCGGCTCTGCGGAAGGTCTTGAGCCGCCGGGTGCTCGTAAGGCCGGTCGGCCAAAATCCATTCGTCCAACCGGGCGCCGGCCGGATACAGGAAGGCACCCGCCAGCAACGTACCGGCCAAGCCGGTCACTAGCAAACGCTTCAACATTGATTGGTCACCACACTCCTGAATTCAAGCATTCGCTAGCTAGTTTTTCCGTAACCGGCCCGGTTTAAACGGAGATTTTGGGCCCTGGCCCTATTTGCGGTGAATTGGGGGACCCGGCATCATCCACCCTTCCGGCGGCCCGCCGGCCGCCTGCTTGAAGGCCTGGAAGTTGCGCAGCAAGTCGCGGTTGGACCGGGTGCGCCGCATCTCTTCAATCAGGTGTTCCATCGCGTCCGAAGAGGACATCTGGTTCGTGGTCTTGCGGAAGTACCACATCAGTTCCAGCTCGTCGTTGGTGAGCAACAGTTCCTCCTTGCGCGTGCCGGAACGCTGCACGTCAATCGCCGGGAAGATGCGCCGTTCCGAGATCTTCCGGTCCAGAATCAGCTCCATGTTCCCGGTGCCCTTGAACTCCTCGAAAATGACCTCGTCCATCCGGCTGCCGGTCTCAATCAGGGCCGTGGCGAGGATGGTCAGGCTCCCGCCTTCCTCGATTTTGCGGGCCGCGCCGAAGAAACGCTTGGGCTTGTGCAGGGCCGCGGGGTCCACCCCGCCCGACAGGGTCCGACCGGAAGTGGGCACCACCAGGTTGTACGCCCGCCCCAAGCGCGTAATGCTGTCCAGCAGGACGGCCACGTCCTTCTTGTGCTCCACGAGCCGCTTGGCCCGCTCCAGCACCATCTCCGTCACCCGGACGTGGTTGTCCGCCGGCTCGTCGAAGGTGGAGGCGATCACTTCGGCCTTGACCGAACGCTGGATATCGGTGACTTCCTCGGGGCGCTCGTCGATCAGGAGGATCATCAGGACCACTTCCGGGTGGTTGGTCGTGATGCTGTTGGCAATTTCTTTAAGAAGCGTGGTCTTCCCGGCTTTGGGCGGCGCGACGATCAGCCCCCGCTGCCCTTTCCCGAGCGGCGAGATCAGGTCGATGATCCGGGCCGCCGTACGGTCGGGGGTGGTCTCCAGAGTAAGCCGCTCCTGGGGATACAGCGGTGTGAGTTCGTCAAAGTGCCGGCGGCGGCCGGCCAGGTTCGCCTCTTCCCCGTTCACGCTCTCCACCCGCAACAGCGCCATGTACTTCTCGGTGTCTTTGGGCGGCCGTACCTGGCCGGAAACCAGGTCTCCGGTACGCAGGTCGAACTTGCGGATTTGCGAGGCCGACACGTAGATGTCGTCGTTTGACGGCAGGAACTGAGACGGCCTTAAGAACCCGTAGCCCTCCGGCAGGATTTCCAGATAGCCTTGCGCCTGGAATAACCGGCTCCGGTCCAGCAGCGTCCGGCCGGCGTCGGTATGCGGGTACGGGTGGTGTGGAGTGTGTTGGTGATATTGCCGCGCTGTCTCTCGGGGTTCCTGGTGTTCTCTCTCCACCAGCGCCGTGGGGGGTGTGTGCTGAACCGACCCGTCTTCGGTGGGTTCCCCTGCTTCCGGTGGGGGCGGTTGTACAACCTGCCCAAGATCCTGTTGGGTTCGCTCTATTTCAGCAATCAGCTCCTTTTTTCGGAAACGGTAGTAGGCTGGGATTTTGAGTTCTTTGGCCAGGTTTTGCAGTTCGGCGAGCGTCTTATCCTCCAGTGCGGTTGCGGACAAAAGCAACCCTCCTTCCCGACTAGGGTCGTTATTCTTATTACCACCCGCGAAGGTTTTTATTCAATAACGAGCTAAAAGCCCTTGTGTGAAACCCGCCCAAAGAATGAAAATACCCCTCACCCTGACCCTCTCCCAGAGGGAGAGGGGATTTTCCTATGATGGGCCAGTCCTGCGAGAAGCTGCCTGGTGGAACCCGCGGGGACAAATACGGGGCCTGGAAGCCGGATGCCAGCCAACCTTAGCGTCCCTTGAGCTTGGCCCAGTCGTCCAGGAACTTTTGCAGGCCCACGTCAGTGAGCGGGTGTCCGGCCATCTGCATCAACACCTGATAGGGCACGGTGGCGATGTGCGCACCCGCCTTGGCCGCCGTCAACACGTGCAGGGGGTGCCGGATCGAAGCGGCGATCACCCGGGTCTCAAACTCGTACAGGTCAAAGATCTCCACGGTGTCCCGGACCACTTCCATGCCGTCGTGCCCCGCATCGTCCAGGCGCCCGACAAACGGGCTGACGTAACTGGCTCCGGCCAGCGCGGCCAGAAGCGCCTGGTTGGCGGAAAAAACGAGGGTCACGTTGGTCCGGATGCCCCGGGGTTCCAGATTGCTCACCGCCTTCAGGCCCTCGGGGATCATGGGGATCTTGATGACCACATTGGGATGGATCCGGGACAGTTCTTCGGCTTCAGCCACCATGGCCTCCGCAGCCGTACTAATGACTTCCGCGCTTACCGGTCCGTCCACCAAAGCGGTGATTTCACGGACCACCTGCGTGAAATCGCGCCCCTCCTTGGCGATGAGGCTTGGGTTGGTGGTCACGCCGGAGATTACACCCAAGGCGGCCGCCTCCCTGATTTCGTCCACGTTGGCCGTATCGAGGAACAATTCCATATGAGACTAGACCTCCTGCCTTTGATGGTCGACAGTGCAGTGAAGCCGGCGGTGTCCTAGATGGCGCGCGCCCGGCCGGAACTGCCGAAAAGACGGATTTTCCCGCGGATTATTTCGACCGCCGTCTCCCGGGCCGGACCCAGCACTTTGCGCGGGTCGATTTCCTCGGGGGTTAGGGCCAGCACTTCCCGGATCTTTCCGGTGAACGCCTGCCGGATGTCCGTGTCGATATTCACCTTACGGATACCCAGAGCAATGGCTTCCCGGACGGCGTCCGCGGGTACCCCGGAGGAGCCGTGCAGAACCAGCGGCGTTCCCTTAACTCGGTCCCGGATGCGGGCCAGGCGGTCAAAATCAAGCCGGGGCGTACCCCGGTACAACCCGTGGGCGGTACCGACGGCCACCGCCAGGGCGTCCACCCCGGTGGCCCGCACGAAATGCCCCGCCTCGTCCGGGTCGGTGAACAAGGCCTCCCGTTCATCCACGCTGATATCGTCCTCAGTACCGCCGATCCGCCCCAGCTCCGCCTCCACCGATACGTCCACCGGCCGGGCGGTTTCCACCACCCGGCGCGTGAAGGCGATGTTCTCCGCGAACGGCAGGTGGGAGGCGTCGACCATTACGGAACTGAACCCCGAACACAGGCAACGGATGACCTGCTCGAAGCTGGTTCCGTGATCCAGGTGCACGGCGACGGGCACACGAGCGGTCCGGGCCGCTTCCAGGGCCAACAGCGATATGTAGCCCAGCCCGGCGTACTTGATCGCCCCCTGGCTGGCCTGAAGGACCACGGGCGCCGCCTCGGCCTCGGCGGCCTGAATGATGGCTTGAACCAGTTCCAGGTTGTTGCAGTTGAAAGCGCCGACGGCCCAACCGCCGGCCTCAGCCGGTCTCAATAAAGTGGCCAGGTTGACCAGGGTCATTTGTGAGGAGCGCCTCCGTCGGTTACTTGTTATCGTGGTTGCGCCGGTGGGTCTTGGGCTTTTTCTCGCCAAACACCTGCCGCTTCAGTTCTAAAGACTCGCATTGCTCCAGTTTCGCCATATCATCCTCGGTTTCAGCCGCGAGCAGGCACATGCGAAGACAATGACGGCAGTGAAGCTCAATATGATCCGGGAAAATCTCCAATTCGATGCGGTTCTCCTTACAGGGGCAATAGAGGCTGCCTTCCTCCGCCAGGGTGTGGACAATGGTCAGGGCGCTGAGCATGACCTCGGCATCGCGGAAGTAGTTTTGCCCGCCCATTTCCTCCACCAGGATTTCCAGGGCCTGCTCCTTGCTCTGGAGGTAATTCCGCACCCTCTCGTACGGGCCTGCGCAGCCCAATTCGAGACCGGTTTCCTGGCAGGAAAGGTAGAAAACCTCCCGGGACCAGAATTCGGAGGCCGTCAGGCGGTACATGTGTGTGGACTCACAGATGACGCAATTCACGTCCAACCAGTATGATTTCCGGCTTTTGGTGCTCACAACCAGAAGCCGGCTTTGGCACTTGCACAGGACTTCAATCGGCCTTTCCGGACCCAGAGCGAAACGGGATACGGTCTGTACAACCGAACGGCCGCAGTCCGAACACCGCAGAGCCAGCGTTGTCTCGGTCTTGACGAGCACCCCGACAAACCTCCTTGAAGAAAGACCTCTATAAAAGACCTTCTTCGCCAAAAAAATACCGTATCCTTTTCTGCGGGCCACAATCAGACCGCAACTGCGCCGAGGACGCTCCGCACCACGGACCGCACTTCATTCAGGTCGAAAGGCTTGATAATCAGACGCCGGACGCCCAATTTTTCAGCCTCCCCGGGGTCGGACAACTCTCCGTAAGCCGTAACCAGGATTACCGGTATATCGGGGGAAAACCGATGAATCTCCCGGAGCGTCTCCAGTCCACCCAGCCCGGGCATCTTGAGGTCGAGAAGGATCAGCTCGGGTTTTTGCCGGCGCGTGATGTTGACGGCCTCATAACCGTTGGACGCCGCAATCACGGCGAAACCTTCGCTTTCCAAGGCTTCGGCAAGCAGTTGCCTGATCGCCGGCTGGTCATCCACGACCAACAGCATCCCCCGCCTCACCTCCGATTATTCCCGGTGTGCAGTCAATGCCGGGGCCCTTGATCCGGTGATACCCTGTATTCTGGACGGCCGAATCAAATTCCTGCCGGGCTAAAACCGAACGGAAAATATTAGAACCCCAAGGGAGCGCCTTAGAACCCCAAGGGGACCCCGGGTGGGCGGGGCACCACCGGGGCCAGACCGGCGACCATAATGATCAGCAGTATCAGGAGCAACGCGGCCACAGCGGCCACCGGCACGAAAACCACGGTCACCGCCCGGCCGGTGACAAATCCATGTGCCTCCCGCAGGCCGATAATCAGGAGGACCAGGCTCCAGACAAACACCCCCAGCCCGATCAGGCCCAAGACAGCCGAGGCCGGGGTCTCGGCGACACCGGCCACCACAACGAAACCCTGCACCGGCAGCATCAGAACGGCGGGCAAACCGGCCAAGCCATACACGGTCAGGGTGGCCTTGGGCCCGTTTTGCCCCCCCAGCAACTGCGCCACCAGGTGCAGTACGGCGCCGTAACCCAGCCACTTGGCGTACCACAGAAAAAAGCCGGTGAGCGCCAGGAAAGGACCCAAACCGGCGATGATCGGGTCGTATTCCGTTCCCAGCCCGGAAAGCGCGATGGTGTTCACGGTCAGCATGCCCATCAGTGTCCCGGCGGCATTGACCAGAGTCACGATGATGAGGACCAACGGAAACGGCGGGTCCTCGGCCAACCGCCGGAAAGTGTTGACCGGGTCAAAAAGCACACCGTAGATGATTTCCAAAAAACCGAGGCTGCCCAAGATGCTTGCTCCTTTCCGGGGCACGGATAACCATCCGTGGTGCTCTTCTAAGAGACCGCTGCAAAACTGCGCCTGGCTTTGTCAGGCTCGCCGTCCGGTGCTCACGTACCACCCAGTACGCTCCGCGCCGTCCAGCTTCGCCTTTCGCGCCATGCTTGTTTTTCGCGGCCTCCAAGCGTTTAGAACGATTTCTGGTTTTGCATCACTCTTTAGCGCTGTTCCACGGCAGGGGCGGTCAACAGCCAGGACGCTTGCGGTCTTAACAGGGACGAAAGTCCTCCCCAGAAATCCTGGAAGAAGGGCCTCGGACCCAGTTCCACCACCACCGGGGCGTCCGGGTCCAGGCCGCCCAGTTCGGCGGCCGTCCGCACGGCGTCGTGGAGGTCTCCGAGCTCGTCCACCAGCCCCAGTTCGTAAGCCTGGCGCCCGGTGAAAATGCGCCCGTCGGCCAATTCCCGCACCTGGTCTTCGGGCAGGTCCCGGCCCCGAGCAACCACCGTGACGAACTGGGCGTAGATATCGTCCACCATTCCCTGAAAGATGGCCTGTTCTTCGGGGGTAGGCATCCGGTCGGGGCTGCCCATATCCTTGTGGGGCCCGCTCTTGAAGGTCTTTGTCTCGACCCCGAGCATATCGTACAGGCCGGTGAGGTGCGTGGTCTGGATGATCACCCCGATGCTGCCGGTGATGGTGGCCGGGTTGGCCACGATGGTGTCGGCATGAGACGCGATCCAGTACGCGCCCGAGGCCGACATATCACCCATGGAGGCCACCACCGGTTTCCCGGCCTGCCGCAGCCGGACCACCGCTTCGCTCACTTCCTGGGAAGCGGCCGCCGTGCCGCCGGGGCTGTTCAAACGCAGCACCACCGCCCGGATGTTCGGGTTGTCCGCCGCCTCCCGCAGCCTGGCCGTGGTTTCCTCGGCGCCTCCCAACCCGAAGAAACCCCCTTGATCACCTCCGGCGATCACACCCTCAATCCGGATCAGGCCGATCTGTTCTCCGGTCGCGCGCCGGCCTTCCGGTCCGGTGCGGCCGCCAAGCACGGCCACCAGAATCAGCGACAGAACAATCGCCCCCAGGATCAGCCCCGCAAGCAGTTTTTTCTGCAAAGGTCAAACCTCCTTAGCCGGAATAGAAACCTCAGCTTTCAGAATTCAGGAGTCGCAAATCCAGAATTCGGAATGGATCAGGCAAAATAGAAACCTAAAAGCTCAGTTGCACGCAATATGCGTCATCGGGTCTAGTTTGCCCGATAATCAATTGTCTCTCCGGCGGCGGGCGGCCGCGACAAAATCGCGGAACAGCGGGTGCGGCCGGTTCGGACGCGACAGGAACTCGGGGTGGAACTGTGTCGCTACAAACCAGGGATGTCCGGCAAGCTCAATGATCTCCACCAACTGCTTGTCCGGATTGATCCCGGAAAAGACCATTCCGGCCCGGTCTAAGTCTTCCAGATAGGCGTTGTTGAACTCGTACCGGTGACGATGCCGCTCCTGGACCTCTTCGCGGCCGTAGGCCCGGTGCGCCACCGAATCCGGTTTCAACCGGCAGGCGTAGGCGCCCAGCCGCATCGTGCCGCCCAGGTCCCGCACCTGCAACTGCTCCGGAAGCAAGTCGATCACCGGGTGGGCAGTGCCCGGGTCGAACTCGGAACTGTTGGCGTCCGGCCAGCCCAGCATCCCGCGGGCGAATTCAACGACGGCCAATTGCATTCCCAGGCAGATACCCAAAAAAGGCAGACGGCGTTCCCGCGCGTGGCGGATGGCCCGGATTTTGCCCTCGATGCCCCGGTCCCCGAAACCACCCGGGACCAGGATACCGTCGGCCCCGTCCAGTATCTCCTCCACGGGACCGTGTTCCAGGCTTTCCGCGTCAATCATGTGGATGTTCACGTCCGTGGCGTTGGCGATGCCGCCGTGCCGCAGGGCCTCAATCACGCTCTTGTATGCGTCCGGAAGGGAAACGTACTTGCCGACCAGGGCGATCGCCACCCGGGCTTCAGGGTTGCGCCAACGTTCAATCATCGCCTCCCAACCGGTCAGATCGGGCGGTCCGCATTCCAACTCCAGCCTCTCCACCACGAAGTCTCCCAGGCCTTCCTTTTCGAGCATCACCGGGACCTCGTAGATGAACGGCACGTCCAGGGCCTGAACCACCGCCCGCTCCTCGGTGTCGCAAAAAAGCGCCAATTTCTGCTTCAAGCCGGGCGGGAACGGCTTTTCAGTCCGGCAGACCAGCACGTCAGGCTGGATGCCGATGCCGCGCAACTCCTTGACGCTGTGCTGGGTAGGCTTCGTCTTCAGCTCGTCGGCCGCCCGCAGGTAAGGCACCAGGGTGACGTGTACGTACAGGGTGTTTTGGCGTCCAAGGTCGCTTTTCAGCTGACGGATAGCCTCGAGAAAGGGCTGGGATTCGATGTCGCCGACGGTGCCCCCGATTTCGACGATTACGACGTCGGCCCCCGTGGCTTGACCCACCTGCAACACGCGCTCCTTAATCTCGTTGGTGATGTGGGGGATCACCTGAACGGTCCCGCCCAGGTAGTCTCCCCTACGTTCCTTGCGGATGACCGACGAGTAGATGCCCCCGGTGGTCACGTTGCTCAACTTGGAAAGGCTGTGGTCGATGAAACGTTCGTAATGGCCGAGGTCGAGGTCGGTTTCCGCCCCGTCGTCGGTGACGAACACCTCGCCGTGCTGAAAAGGGCTCATCGTACCAGGGTCCACGTTTAGGTACGGGTCGAGTTTCTGCACGGTCACCTCCAGGCCGCGGCTTTTCAGCAACCGCCCGAGAGAGGCGGCCGTGATGCCCTTGCCCAGCGAAGAAACCACGCCTCCGGTTACGAAGATATACTTGCCGGCCATGTGCTCCTCCCGCCTGTTTCAGAATTCTATATTCTTGCCCCTCCAGCTACATCCTTTCGGGCGCGGATACGCCCAGCAGCGCCAATGCGCTCTTTAGTACCACGCGGGTGCAGTGCACCAGCATCAAGCGGGCTTCTTCAAGTTTCTCCCCGGCGCCCAGGACCCGGTGGGCATTGTAAAAATGATGGAACAGCCCGGCGACGTCGTGCACGTAGTGGGCGATGCGGTGCGGGGCCAGGTCGTGGGCCGCCAGGGCCGCTTCATCCGGGAAGTCGGCCAGCCGCCTGATGAGAGCCCGTTCCGCCTCCTCTTCAAGGAGGGTGACGTCGGGAATACCCTGGTAGCCCGGCACCGTCCCTCCCCGCTCCTCCAACTGCCGGAAGATGCTCGAAATACGGGCGTGCGCGTACTGAATATAGTAAACCGGGTTCTCGTTGGTCCGGCTCTTGGCGAGGTCAAGGTCAAAGTCGAGGTGGCTGTCGGCCCCCCGGGTTACAAAGAAATACCGGGCCGCGTCCCGGCCGACCTCCTCGAGGAGTTCATCCAGGGTGACATATTGGCCGGTGCGCTTGGACATGCGGACCATTTCGCCGCCGCGGTAGAGGCGCACCAACTGCATGATCACCACGTCCAGGGCGTCGGGGTCGTAGCCCAAGGCGGCCAGCGCGCCCTTCATTCGGGGCACGTGCCCGTGGTGGTCGGCCCCCCACACGTTGATCACCCAGTCAAATCCCCGGTCGTACTTGTCCTTATGGTAGGCGATGTCGGCGGCAAAATAAGTGGGCACACCGCTCTGGCGCACCAGCACCTCGTCCTTGTCCCCCCCGAAAGCACCGGCCTTGAACCACAGGGCCCCGTCCCTTTCGTACAGGTGACCCCGGGCCTTTAAAAGCTCCAGAGTCTCTCTCACCGCCCCCCGGACGTAAAGAGACCGCTCCGAGAACCAGACGTCGTAGCGCACGCCGAAGTCATCCAGGGTGGCCCGCATTGCGGCCAGCTTCTCCTCCAGGGCGAACCGCAAGAGGGCCTCCCGCCGCTCGTCCGGAGCGTGAGCAGCGAAGCGGTCGCCGTGTTCGGCCACAAACCGGCCGGCGGTTTCGACCAGGTCCTCCCCGTGATAACCATCCTCGGGCACGGGCCAATCCCGGCCCAGGGCCTGGAAGTAGCGGGCCTCCATCGACAGGGCCAGGTTCTCGACCTGGTGCCCGGTATCGTTGACATAGAACTCACGTGAGACGTCGAAGCCCATAAACGATAAAAGGGCGGCGATGCCGTCCCCCAGCGCCGCCCCCCTGGCGTTGCCCATGTGCAAAAGTCCGGTGGGATTGGCGCTCACGAATTCCACCTGGACTTTGCGCCCTCCCCCGAGGTTTCTTCGGCCGTAACGGTCTCCCCACGCGGCAATCTCGGGCAGGACGCCGTGCAGCCAGTCCGGGTCAAGTCTGAAGTTGATGAAACCCGGCCCGGCGATGGTCACTTCTTTCACCGAGAGCTCCGGCAGCGAGAGGTGGGAGACCAGGACCTCCGCGATCTGACGCGGGGAGCGGCGGGCCGCCTTGGTGAGCAGCAGAGCCAGATTGGTGGCAAAATCCCCGTGGTCTTTATCCCGGGGCACCTCCACCGTGAATGGCGGAATCACCGTACCGGAGTCAAGGCCGAGGCCGGGCCGGGCAGCCTCAAAGGCGCCGCGCAACGCCCGCTCGATACCCGCCCGCAGTCCGGCCAACAAATAGCTCATAAAAACCTCCCGGCCGTGAGCGCTGGGACTGGAGACTGACACCAGGAACCTAGATTAGATTAATATCTCCAGAGACGCATGTCAAGTAAGCCTGATGCTTCCAGGACGTCTTTTAGCGGAAATCCTCCTGCGTCCGCTTGAGAGGTGGGAGGTGGGATGTGGGATGTGGGAGGCGCACCTCCAACCTCTCACCTCACACCTCTCATCATGGCCACTTGGTTGGATTTTCTCACCTCCAACCTCTCACCTCACACCTCTCATCGCGGTACCGGCTCACGAACCGGTGCATCCGTTTGAAGGCCTCCGTGAGGTTCTCCACCGAGGCGGCGTACGAACAGCGGATAAACCCCTCGCCGCAGTCGCCGAACGCGTTGCCGGGCACCACGGCCACTTGCTCCTCCCGGATCAGGCGCTCGGTGAACTCCTCGGACGAAAGCCCGGTGCAGCGGATATCCGGAAAGGCGTAGAAGGCGCCCCCGGGGTTGAAGCAAGGCAGGCCCATGTCGTTGAAGGCTTTGACCACCAGTCGGCGCCGGTAAGAGAATTCGCGGACCATCCGCCGCATTTCGTCCTGCCCGTGCCGCAGGGCCTCGAGCGCCGCCATCTGGCTCATCACCGGCGCGCAGAGCATGGTGTACTGGTGTATTTTGGTCATGGCCCCGATGAAGTCGGAATTCCCCAAGGCGTAGCCGACGCGCCACCCGGTCATGGCAAAAGCCTTGGAAAAACCCTGAAGCAAGATCGTGCGGTCGCGCATTCCCGGCAGGCCGGCAAAGCAGACGTGTTCGCCGTCATAGGTCAGCTGCGCGTAGATCTCGTCGGCAATCACCACCAGGTCGCGGGCCGCGCAAAGCTCGGCCACGGCCTCGAGTTCCGGTCGCGGCATAACCGCGCCCGTGGGGTTGTTGGGGAAGCAGAGCAACAGCGCCTTGGTCCGGGGCGTGACCGCCCGTTCCAGGTCCAGCGCCCGGACCCGGAAACCCCGGTCCGCGGTCGAGGGCACGGGTACCGGCACGCCGGCGGCCAACTCGGTGCAGGGCTGATAGGAAACGTAACACGGTTCGGGCACCAAAACCTCGTCCCCGGGGGCGACCACCGCGCGCAGCGCCAGGTCCAGCGCCTCACTCACCCCGACGGTGACCAGCACCTCGTCTTCCGGACGGTAGTTCAGGCCCAGGTAGCCGGCGGTGTAGCGGGCGATTTCCCGCCGCAACGCCGGCATTCCGCTGTTGGCGGTGTAAGTGGTGTAACCCTGCTCCAGGGCGAACATGCATGCCTCCCGCACGTGCCAGGGCGTGACGAAATCCGGTTCGCCGACGCCGAGCGAAATGATCCCCTTCGTCTCGGCCGCCAGGTCGAAGAACCGGCGGATGCCGGAAGGCTTGATCCTCCGGACGGTCGGGTTTAGTTTGCCGGCCCACACACCATCAGTCACGGCGACACCACCAACCTCCGGTCGTCTTCCCCGTCACCCAGCAAAACCCCTTCTTCCTTGAAGGTTTGGAGCACAAAGTGGGTGGTGGTGCCGGTCACGCCGTCGAGGGGAGCCAACTTGGTGGCCACGAAGTTGGCCACGTCTTTCATCGTCCGCCCTTCCACGAAGACGGCCAGATCATAGGCGCCGGACATCAGGTAGAGGTTCTTCACTTCCTGGTGACGGCCCACCCGTTTGGCGATGGCTTCAAAGCCAACGTCCCGCTGGGGCGTGACCCGGACCTCGATCAGCGCCAACACCCGTTCCTTGCCGACCCGGTCCCAGTTAACCATGGTCCGGTAGCTCAGGATGGTGTGGTTCGCTTCGAGGTCAGCAATGATCCGCTGCACCTCGGCCGCCGGAAGGTCAACCATCGCGGCGATCTGGTCAGCTCCCAGGCGGCAGTTGTTCGCTAGAAGCTCCAGGATTTCAATGGTTTTGTCCACCCGCTCTCTCCTCCTCAAAAAAATAGAATCTTGGACGATAAAGGTAAAGGCGCTCTCCCCCCTATTTAAGGACGAGAGCGCCGATCTCGCGGTACCACCCTAATTGGCCGGTGCGCAACCGGCCCACTCTTCCCGTTAACGGCGGGACCCGGGAGTGCTTCCGCGGGCTTATCGGCCCGCCTCACATCCAGCTCCGGGACGGCACAGGCGCCCTCCCCACCGGGCTCACACCGGCCCCGGCTCGCTGTGGGGGAGAAAAAACGCCCTTATTCCCTTCGTGGCCTTTGATCCATATATATGCTTAAAAACCTAGCACCTGTGCCCGGTTTTGTCAAGGGCCGCGCCGCGGCCGGAGGCATTGCCCGGCTCACTAGCGTACCCGGTGTACTACTACTGCAAAGCGGAGCTCGCTATCGAAGGTAACCTCACGATATTGCGTAATACCGTGGCCTCTCAGAAAATTCTGCAGTTCTCCATGTAATTGGTCTGCTGTACCACGAGCTACGACTGTAGGGATAATCTGGTGAACAGAAATTTCTGGAATATGAGCCTTCAGCCATTTGATATATCTATTAAGTTGGGTAGCTGTTTCCTGACCAGCAATGCCCGACTTGATTTCCAGAAGGTGTACAAAGTTATTGTATTCGTTTTGTGAGAACACAAGAATATCGATACACTGTTTCCCTGCCCCACAATAGACTTCGTTTCCAATCCAAGTGATTTGTACATTGGGGAAAAGTAGCCTCGTAAGTTCCCGATTTCTTCCGATCTCCTGCATTAAATACGCCTGCATATGGAGTTCACAGGCCCGACCAATTTGCATGAGTTGCCTGAGCCTTAGGTCTATTCGGTCAAAAACGTCGGTTACTCCGCCATACGCCGTCCGGGCATCAGAGGGACACAGACTAATCGTATCAGCACAAAACCCTATCCTTTCAAAGTGTAAAGTCTGCCCCGAGTTACGCAAGTCCAGCATTGCCTTGATCTTGTCCGCCTCGTGAGGCAGCAACGGGGTACAACCTCGTCCACCCTCCATTTTGCGATAGATAACCGTCCACGGAATATCGTGGGTGGACTTGAAGTCCGTCATTTCATCCATCAGTTGCCATTCAGTCAGGCCTTCTGTGTAGACCATGTTAGGTTCTATGAGAAGCCTGTACGGCAATGGCATACCTAGCTCACCTAATAGATGGGTACCCCCGGACTCAAAAAAAGGATGAGGACTAATGACTCGAAAGGTCCCGAAGAACCTGCCCCCTTCTCTTCCAACATCTTGGGAGGGTTTCTCTAGATAGAAGAGCACTTCGTCTCCTCTGTGTACACGGCAAATGTCTGCATACATTGATGCTTGAGATCTTTCAGCAGTTGGGTGTAACTCTCCAGCATTATTCCAAGCTCGACTATTGTCCTTTCTGAGCCCGAGAAATCCGTGTTCCAAATGCACCGGCAAAGTATTCTGTGACACGATAAATAGGTGCATTCTGGTAACCAGAACGCCACCCCCCTCCTCTTTGCTTATTTTTGGAACACCTGAACGTATTCATGCTTGAATACATAAAACCCTCCCGTCAGTGCCCGATAGCGCCATAGTTCCTTCTGGTTACGCTTGCCCTTAGTTTCTTCAAAGTTCTTTACTACGATCCCCTTCAGTAGCAACCCACGGGCAATGGCCTCTTGCATGCAGTGGAAGCCCAGAGGTATACACTTGCCTTGGTGATATTTGTCACCGATGACTATCCCGACATATCCCCCTTTCTTGACAAGGGGTAAAGTATTGTCTAGAACCTGACCAAACATCTCCAGAAACTCGTCAGTAGTCTGGGCGTTAGAAAGATCACGCCTGTCAGAGGTGAACTTGATAATGTCATGATATGGGGGGTGCAGGATGAGAAGATCAACAATGTTAAACCCCATTTCCTGGACGAGAGTTAACAGGTCGTGGTCTCTGCTATCACCAGCCCGTATTGTTGTGTTAACTAAGTATGGATTTGCTTGGGCTTCTATCCTTTCACGTGCCTTTGTCAGCGTTTCGCTGTTAATATCTAGACCTATTCCGTGTCGTCCTAGTCTCCGACACTCAATAAGTGTCGTCCCGCTGCCAACAAACGGGTCAAGCACTAGGTCGCCTCTCTTTGTGTAACGAAGCATTAATTGGTGGGGTATTTGTGGAATAAAATTGCCCCAATACCAGGCTAAGTGTGTGCCTGAGCCATCTCTCCTATCTATGTTCCAAAGACTATCAGTAAAAACCTCATCATATTCTTTCCACCGGTTAAGATTGATGTCATTGACACCGTTAGTCTTAACCACTGACAACCCCCGCCTAAGTCGTTTTGTATAGTAGCTCGCTCGATCAAAAGAACGTGCTTCAATAATCTGATCTAGCTCGTCTAGAAGGGCTTCTCGCCTAACGACCATTCCGTTACCATTGTCGCTCTGAAGCTCGCCAGCCTCTATTGAAGCCCTTAGTGCCTTCACTCTGTCCTTAAGGCTGTCCAGACTAGCTTCTTGAAGTACTACTTCCACATAGCGTAGTGCCGTATCACGATCAATTGAAACATAGTGCTTTGCAGTACCAATAGTCGTGCCGTTGTATCTGAACAAACTTGACCGCCCCATAACCATCCTCCTCTCCACCACAAAAATTATTAATGTCCTGATGCCCTGTTATCTTCGCTGTCCCTTAAAGGTTCGGGATCCTCCAGCGTCGGGTCTTCTAGTCGCACAGCCCACACGAGTTGCCCGTTCGTTAACAAACTAACGACGAATGACGAATCACTTGACAGATAAACGTCCTTTCCATCAGTCACTAGGGAGAACTCCGTCAGGTTTCTTGCGGGAAAGTTCTCCCTCAGGCATTCCAGGCTTAACCGTAGCCTTCGAGGTGACAGTCCTAAGTCCAGCAATCTACGGGCAACTCTTAGCTGAACTATGTCAGTGAAGGAGTACTGACGCACTGTACCCCGTCCGAACGCGGGAATACAAGGTTTAAACAACCCCGTTCGATCCCAATGATCCAACTGCCTCTTGGTCAATCCTGCCAGTCGAGCGGCTTCCGCCGTACCGAAGATGCTTTTGACTCTTGACATATAGTCACCCATATTATGTAAATAACTACACCCCTGTATTTAAAATTTTCTCCCCTTAGATTCACTTCTCCTGCCATGTTTCCCCTGATTTAGAGAAGAATTATGTCAAAACTCTGTTTAGAAATATCAAAGGGAACGTGAAAGGTTTCATATGGTCAGGGTTCCGTCCTCGGTTTCCACCACCTGGAGAATCTTCTCCCGTCGTCCATCCTCGGCGTTGACGTACACCAAGTATTGGTTTCCGACCCGCTCACCCCTAAGTTCCCAGGCCAGGGCCTCTCCTCCGCCGGTGGTGGGAATGAGCACCAGGCGGGCCGACCGGACCGCGAAATCCGGGTTGAGACCCCGGCGAGCGGCGGCGGCGCTTATGGCGGGGGCCGGCAATTCCCGGGGTTGGTGGTACATCACGTAGTCTATGGCGTTTAAGCCGCTGACACGCCCCTCGTCCAGGGCCACCGTCACTTTAATCATGTCCGTGTACAGGAGGACGCCCTCCTGCCGCGGCGCAAAGGTAAACAGCACCGTGCCCCGGCCCTGCTGCTCCGAGGACACCGCCTCCATATCCGGCCGCCCCAGCCGATTCAAGTACGCTTGCGCCCTGCGCCGGGCCTCGGCCACAGACACCGTAGGCGTGCCGGGGGTTCTGGTGTCCAGCATCCAGACTACTTCCCCGCCCCGCCGGGCCACGTCGACCAGAAACCGGTCGCCGTTACGGCCGTTACGTTCCGTGACTTCCACCCGGTAAGACGGGATCCGGCCTTTGGTCGTCCCAGTCACCCGCGCCGCGAGTTGCGTGCGCGGCCGGTCAACCACGGCCAGCGCCCGTTCCCGGGCCTCCGTCTCACTAGTGGGCGCACCGGTGGCGGCCCGCGGCACCCGGCGGTCCATATGCTCGGAAAAGGCCCCGTCATAGACCAGCGTCGGAAATTGTTCCATCTCCCGGTTTACCGTTTCCAATTCGTTGTTCGCCGGGTCCGGCGGGGCCGGTCGAAGGGCACCTCGGTGCGCACGCAACTCCGGAGCTATTTCCCAGTAGCGGGCGCCGTCCGCCTCCACGCGGCGCTGCACCGCCTGAAGCTGGGTGTTCAGGATACCAGCCTGCCGGTGCAACTCCTCAAGCGTGTTCCATTGGTCCGGAGACGGAGGTCGGCCGGCAGCCGTTTGCCGCATCAGCAGGTTCGTGAACTCGCCCACCTGGTTCAGAAACTGGCTGGTCCGGCCGATGACCGCCGGCTGTACCGGGAGCCGGCTTAGATCCCGCTGGGCCAGCACGGCCTCCTGCCAGGTCTCCCCCAGCAGGCCGGCATCCTGGGGACCGCCGTCACCGACCAGGGCCTTGCCGAGGAGCACCTCCAGACTACGCACGTTCAGCACCGTGTCAAAAAAGGATCGCTGGTACTCGGCATTCAGCAGATTTTCGAAGTGGCGCCGCGCGCTCCACTGTTCAAAGGCCCAGGCGGAAATCACCGCCAAGACCGCCAGGGACACGAGCGCAACCAGTATGGGGCGTTTCATATACTCGCCTCCAGGTTTATTTCACCCGGCCGGAGGTGTCTTAACGGCCGAAAACATGCCGGCCGATTCTGGTGATGATCGTGCGGGTCCAGATCCAGGGACTGGTCGACTTGGCCGGATTCCAGAAATAAAGGGCTCCGTGGCTGGGATCCCACCCAGCCAGGGCGTGCCGGGCCGCCCGGTAGGATTCCTGTTCGACCGGCAGCCAGATCCGCCCGTTGGCCACCGGCTGAAAGGCCCGCGGTTGGAAGATCACCCCGGGAATGGTCTTGGGGAAGGAGGCATGCCGCACCCGGTTGAGAACCACCGCTCCTACGGCCACCTTGCCGACGTAGGGCTCGTTGGCGGCTTCGGCCTGAATTATGCGCGCCAGCAACTGGACGGCATCTTGTCCGCCCACCCTCCCAGCCACTGGAATAGCCTCGTCGACTTCGAAAGGCGCCGGCGTATACTCCTGGAGGGCAGGCGCGCCCGGCAGATCGAGCCATTCAATCGCGGGCGGGTACTGGTACCACCTTCCGGTGAGCCAGGCCACCAGCAGTCCCACCAGCGCGACCGTCAAGACGACCGCTACGAAGAACGCGCTCTCACGGCGTATGCGTAGGCGACTCACGTGACTAATCCTCCGTTGGTTTATTTCGGTTATTGTGCACGGTTACGGTCAAAAAAATTACAGAAGGGTACGGGCTTCGGTAACGGCCGACGGGTAGGCGTGACTGGAGCACGCGCTGAAAGACCCAACAGACAACCATGCCGCTCTAGCGGCACCACCGGAAGGATGAAAATAACCCCTCACCCTGACCCTCTCCCAGAGGGAGAGGGTCAGGGTAGGGTTTGGCGGGTGTACCCGGGAGATAAGTGGCGGGAGCCGATTGACCGGCAGGCAGTCCGCATCTCACTTCTAACCTCTCACTTCTCACCTCTCAAATGCCCCGTGCGCAGCCGGTTGGACAAAAGATGCGCCCGGCGGACCGGTTCCGGCAGGCGGTAACCGCGGCAGCAAGCGAACGCCAGCTCACAGGCGGTATTTAGATCGATAAGATGCCCGGGGGAGATGAACACCGGCTTCATCGCGCGCCTGGTCCTGAGGACGGCGCCGACGACGCGTCCCCGGTAGACCAGGGGCGAGTTGGCCCCGGGTTCGGGCCCCGGGGGGTGGTACTCCCCCACCAGAACCGTCTTGGCCACACCTATGGTGGGCCGGTCCAGGAAAAGCCCAAGGTGACTCGCAATCCCCAGGCCCCGGGGATGAGCGGCACCCTGCCCGTCGCACAGCACCACGTCAGGAACACGGCGCAAGTGTTGCAGGGCCTCCAGCAGGACTGGGCCTTCCCGGAAAGACAGCAAGCCCGGCACATACGGAAAAGCAGTGGTGGAAGCGGCGGTCGCCGCCTCCACCAGGTCGAGTTCCGGAAAGGAGAGCACCACGGCGGCCGCGTAAACCCGGTCATCCCTACGGGCGGAAGACACATCAACGCCACAGACGTGCCTGACCAAAAGCCCCAACGGAAGCTGGAACCGGAGCAACCCGGCCAGTTCCCGCTGGAGTTCCCGCGCCCCGGCCGGCTCTAACGTCCAGGGGTGCAGGGGATGAATCTTCATTTCTTGCGCACTTCGGCGTGCAGCCAGTTCACGAAATCGGCGTCCCCGTCAACGGTGTTGATGGCCAGGATGGCTGGCACCTCGTAGGTATGGTTTTCCTTGGTCCAGAGAATCACCCGGTCCACCAGATCGCCGACGGTCTTGGCGATGATCAGGGTTTCTTCCGTTTCGTGCACCCGGTCGTCCCACCAGTAGGTGGACATAATCCGGGGGATGATGTTGGCGCACGCGGCCAGCCTGTTTTCCACCAGTCCCCTGGCGAGCCGCTCCGCCTCCTCGAAATTGGGAGCCGTAATGTAAACCAGAGTCGCGCTCACGGCTTCAAACCTCCTTGTTCTTCTGCACCCTGTAAGCAGCGGCCCGCAACACGAACCCCGGCGCCCATCCGGGTACGGACAAGGCGTGGATGTGGTTGTAGGCCGCCAGTACGTTCCGGTAAACGATTCCGTCCCGCTCGCCGTCAATGCCGTATCCTTTGCGCACCTTGAACGCCATGGCGACGGTCCCGGTGTCCAAGGCGTGCACCCGCGAGTGGTGGAACTCATGGCCCCTGATGGTGGTTCCGACCGGGAAGTAGGGATTGTCCCGCACGACATCCACAATCATGTACCCGTGCCCCCGGGGCCGCTCATCCAGGTCGACCTCAAAGGGCAGCGCCCCGGTCATGGCGTAGCTTTTCCCTTTCCAGGCCAGCCTCTTACCCAAGTACATCAACCCGCCGCATTCGGCGTAAACGGGCAACCCGGCCTCGACCCGCCTGCGGACGGCTTCCCGCATGCGCTCATTGGACTCCAGTTCGGCGGCAAACACTTCCGGGAAGCCGCCGCCTACATAAAGCCCATCCACCTCCGGGAGGGTGCCGTGCAGGGCATCAATGTAAACCAGACGGGCCCCGGCCCGTTCCAGGGCCTCCAGGTTTTCGGGGTAGTAAAAGCTGAAAGCCCGGTCCCGGACTACGGCGATCAGCGGCTCATCCCCGTTTGGCGCCGCGGCGGCCGGGAGCGGTGGCGGCACGGGGAGCGGCGGTGCCGCGCGGGCGATTTCCAGGATACGGTCGACGTCCAGAAAAGTCTGGGCGTCGGCGGACCAGGCGTGGACCGCACTTAAGAGCTTTTCGTCCTCGCCGGCGGGAATGAGACCCAGGTGCCGGTCAGGCACTTCATAGGACCGGTTCTTGGGCACGGCCCCCAGCACCGGCACGCGGCAATAGCGCTCGACGGACGCCGTCAGCAGGTCCCGGTGCCGCTGCCGGGCCACGTTGTTGAACACCACGCCGGCCAAGTGTACCCGCGGGTCGAGCATTTGGCAGCCGAGCACGACTGCGGCGGCGCTTCTGGTCATCCGCACCGCGTTCACCACCAGGATGACCGGCGCTTCCAGAAGGTGCGCGATCTCCGCGGTGCTGCCGCTTCCCTCCACGTCCACTCCGTCAAACAGGCCCATCGCCCCTTCAATCACGGCGATATCCGCCTCCGCCGTCGCCCGCATGAACGAACCAACCAGGGTCGGTTCGTCCATCAGAAAACGGTCCAGGTTGCGGCAACTTCGGCCGGCCACCCGCGTCAGCCAGCTCGGGTCGATGAAGTCGGGACCCTTTTTGAACGGCTGAACCGCCAACCCCCGCCCACGCAGGGCGGCGATCAACGCAGCGGTAACCGTTGTTTTTCCCGACCGGCCCTGCGGCGCGGCAATGACCACCCGCGGCCTTCCTTCCACCTGCACGTCAACACCCGCCTCAAAGACAGCTAAATCGGGACGGGAGGCCCGGCGACTGCCCCGGTGATTTGATACGCTCGACTCCGCCCTCATAGACACGCTTAACCCGGGGTGGGGTCCCCGGGTTAAGCTTTGGCAAAATAGCCGCTGATTACACGCAGCCGGTGGGCTTGGGCAGACCCGCACATTTGCAGGCGCCTTTCGCGGGGCCCGTGGGGAACAGCTCGTACATCTCCTTCAGGGGGATGCCGCTTTCCTTGCAGAGCTTGCGGATCATCGGGGCGATACCGGTCTTGGCGTAGTAATCTTTCAGGAACTCGATCACGTGCCAGTGCCGCTCGGTCAGCTCACCGATCCCCTCCGATTTGGCCACATAGTGCGCCCACCCCGGCCACCAGGCCGCGGGGTCGACCATGAAACCGTCCTCGTCGACTTCCACCTGTTTTCCGTCAACCTCGATAAACGGCATTTGTCCAAACACCTCCTTAAAAAATAAATTGAACTCCTTTTTAAAGTGCCGGTACCCGGGACCAAACGGCTTGTCAGTCGAATTATAACACGGCCGCCGCTAGTCGCGAAATACCAGCGCGTTGCCCACCAGGTCCACCAGCCCCACCACTTCCACGGGTAGCTTGTGTTCCTTAACCATGGGGTAGAGCTGGGCTTTACAGATGGAACACGGCGCGCACAGGGCCTCCGCATCGGTCGCCCGCACCTGTTCGGCCTTCTTGTTGGAGGCCAAGATCCGGTATTCGTACATCTTCTTATCGTCAAACAGGATTCCGGAACCGCCGCCGCAACAGAAGTTGGCCTCCCGGTTGGGCCTCATTTCCGTGAAGGCGCCCTTCGGCACCACCGCGTTCATGATCACGCGCATGTTGTCGCTGTGCCCGCAGGCCCGTGCGTAGTTGCACGGATCGTGCAGCGTAATCTTCCGCGCGTTGCGCTTTGGATCCAGCTCCAGCAGCCCGGCTTTGACGTAAGCCTCAATCTCGTCATGGATATGGGTCATCGGGACCCTTCTGGAAGCCGGCATGTCGGACATTGTCGGCACGTACATCTTGGTCGCCCGCCAGCCGTGGCCGCACTCGCCCCAGACGATCTTCTTGCAGCCCAGGCGGGTGGTTTCCTCCATCAGCCTGGTCACCATCTCCCGCATGATGCGGTTCTGGTCCATCAGGTAGCCGAAGTTACCGGCCTCGGTGATCCGGCTGGAGATGGTCCAGTTGGCGCCGACGTACTGGAGGAACATGGCCGCGCCCTTCAGCGTGTTGGCGTTCAACATGAAGTCCGCCGAGGACGGGACGTACAGGACGTCCGAATTGGGCTTGTCGACCGGGAACGTGACCTTGAGTCCTTCGTACTCCTCTTCGATCTCCTCGGACAGAAAGTCGAGCGTGTCGATCATCCCGGCCTGGGTCAGGCCCATATGGTTGCCGGTCTTTAAAATCGCGCCCGAGGTGGCGGTGTGGAGTTGCGGCCCGATGCCCAGCCAAAACAGGATCTGCCGCCCGATCATCGTCACCTCGGCGGTGTCGATGCCGAACGGGCAGACGTGCGCGCAGCGCCGGCACTCGGAACACTGGTAGTAGTAGCTGTACCACTTCTCAATAGTTTCCAGGTCCAGGTCCTGGGCGCCCACCAGACCGGGGAAGAGTTTCCCCTGCACGGTGAAGTGGCGCTTGTAGACTTTACGGATCAGGTCCGCCCGGCCGGCCGGGATGTTGTTCGGATCCCGCGTCCCCAGGTAGGTGTGGCAGTTCTCGGCACAGGCGCCGCACTTGACGCACGACTCCATGGCCATCACAAAGGAACGTACCTTGGTCCGGAACTCGTCAAGATGCCCGATTGCCGCCGCCGCTTTCTCGCCGTCTGGTACGGGCACGACCCCCAGTTTCAAAAACAGGTCTTCGGTAGCCCGCTTGGGCTGCCTCAACCCATTCGCTTCACTCATTTAAGGAACACCTCCTTTCTCAAACGCCTATTTGGGAAGCTGCACCCCGGCGCCCGGCAGACCGCGGGCCGGTTCATGGAACGGCCGGTTGACGATCCACCGCTCCCAGAAGAAGCCGAAAGAGTGCATCAGTTTGCTGAACGGGAAGATAATCATCAGGATCATTACCAGCGTGAACTTGGCTAGAAACAAAAGGCTGTCGGGCATCGGGTGCGGCTGGAAAAGGAAAAGTCCCGCGAGGTACTCCCGAACCGGGACGTAACCCACGTGGTACTCGGGGAAGATGCGCATGATATTGCCGAGCGTGGCGATGCCGATCAGCAGCAGCAGGTGCACATAATCACTCGCCGAGGAGATGACCCGGACCGGCTCGTTGACCAGGCGCCGCCCCAGCAGGTACAGCAGCGCCAGCAGGAAGACCAAACCCAGGACGGTACCGAACCAGAACGACATCCACAGGCTCAGCTCCGGAGTGATCAAGCCGGGCACCAGGATGTGGAACTGCAACCCCAGGGTGTAAAAAGCCTGAACATGCCCCGCCAGCATGAGAAACAGGGCGATGTGCATAAACCAGGCACCGAACCACAGCGGCCGGTCAAACTTTAAGAGGTTCCAGAAAGTGGCCAGTTGCCAAAGCATCCAAACGATGGCCGCCGACCAGCTCTTCGGCCACGGGGACAAGGTGATGTTATGCACGATCCGCGGGATCATCCAGCGCCAGATCCGCCAGGCCACGCCGCCCAGAAACACGGTGACCGCCACGTAAGGCAGAATCTGACCGATAAAAACGTTCACCTAGCAACACCTCCTTCTTTGGGAAATGGTCAAATGGTGAAACAAAGGGGTCTTTTACCCCCCTCAGACCATGTACGGTTACGAACTCCTTCCTTAAATTCACCCCCCGGTACCTGTCTGGACCGCCGCTACACCTCTTGCAGCGTCACCGCGCCGGTCGGGCAGATGGTGACACAGGTCTCGCAGCCCATACACTCGTCGTTTACCACCTGCGCCTTTCCATCGATAAGTTTGAGGGTTTCCGACGGACAGGACTCCGTGCATTCTCCGCAACCGTCGCAGACATCCCGGTCAACGGTCACCACGAACATGCTCCCTTACCCCCCCTTTGATATTAATTTTTTCATTTAGCCGACCGGCCGGTTTTTCGCCGGACATCCGGCCAGGGACAGCCATTTCCACACGCATGTATTCGTGACCGCCAACCATATTCCTGCTCATGAAGAACAACTTTTTTGCACAGTCTGACTTTTCAAACAACAATGCCTCCCCCTTTTCCACCGGCGCTTGAGGGGATTCCGGCTCCACCCGTCCCCAGACCTCCCGATGGCCTCCAAGCGCATAGTCCGACGTCGTTCGCAACAAGGCGCCGTGGCCGGTTGCGGATCGTCGTCAATTGACAAGCGCCCCGGACTGCTGATATTCTGAGTGCGGTGGCGCATTAACGCGTTTTAGCCGGTCCTTTTTTAAGGGAGGGGATATTGGTGCCTGTATTCGAGTTTCGCTGCCTGGAGTGCGGCCACCTTTTTGAGCAGCTCTTCCGCAATTCGGACGAAAAGGTGGAAATCGCCTGTCCCCAATGCCGTTCGGAATCGTTCGAGCGCGTGATCAGCAGCACCAATTACGTAATGGGTTCCGGTAAGCCGCAAAAACCAAAGATCACGACCAAGTCGTGCAGTTCGGGGAACACTTGTGCCACCCTGGAATTACCGGGACCGACCAGGTAAGGCCGTGGTCAACGTGAGCTTGGGCAAAGAACCGGTCAAAAAAGTGTCCTGCCCCTTTTGCGGGCTGGCCGTTGACCGGCCGCGCGAGTTGAAGACCCGCCGGCCCGGAGAGATGCCCGCGGGCGCTTGCGCCTGCGGCGCGGTGTACATATTTGACATTACGGGACACAACCTGGGGACGGCCTTTCTGGAAGCGCTGGTCCTGGCCTGTGACATGGATTGGGAGCTGGCCTCGGACCTGGCGTCCGGAGAGGACTACACGGACAAGATCCTTGAAAGATACGACGCCGAATCGCACTATATTGTGCCCGGGGGTGCCTACGAAGGGCGGAGGATCGCCGGCGCCCTGTACTTTGTACGCCTCCACCGGGACATCCGTGAAGTGACCGGTGAAGGAGCAGCAAGGAAACTGCTCCTGTCGGAGCCCGAACCGTTCGTTCGGGCCGCCGCCAAGGTTCCCGCCATCCGCAAAAGCCTGCTGACCAAAAAACAGGTTGAAGAGCTGATAGGTGAAAACCGCATCGGCCCGCTCCTGGAGGCCGCCGCCGCGCAGGACAAGAAGGTCCTGCGGCACCTGCAGCGTCTCCTGTGCTCAGGGGACCGGCTTTTCCGTTTCCGGGTGACCGAGACCCTGGGCCGGGTTTGCGCCGTGATCGCCGCGGAAGACCCGGCCCCGGTCGCCAACCTGCTCCACGAACTGGCCAACTCGTTTCAGTATTCCGCCGCGTCGAACTGGGGCGCCCTGGAGGCGATCGGTGAAATCATCGCCGGCGCGCCCAGAGTTTTTGGCGGCTACATCCCGGTTTTGTACCAGTTCTTGCAGGACGAAGGCCTTCGGCCGCAAGCCGTTAGGAGCATAGGTACCGTCGCCCGGGTCCGGCCGGATTTAATCCGCTGGACTATCCCGCGTCTTTTGTCTTTCCTTCAGGACCCCAACCCGGAGACCTGTGGTTGCACGGCGTGGGTGCTCGGCCGTTTGGCCGCCCCCGAAGCGAGACCCGGCCTGGCGGCAATCACCGGCCGGGATGAGACGGTTTGGTTCCACGAGGACGGAGCAATCGTGCCAAAGACGGTCGGCCGGCTGGCCGCGGAGGCCCTGGAAAATATGGAAGCCGGAAACCGGGATCCAATGCAGAATCCAGAATTCAGTATCCAGAATGAGAGAAAGCAGGCCGCCACACGGCCTCACACAACATGAAAATTCAGAAGCCGGAATTCAGAATCCAGAATGAGACAACCGTGGCCGCCGCGCGGCACCACATACAACACGTGAAAAAAGGGGCCTGGCCCCTTTTTCGCCAGTAGGAGAAACAAGCAGGCCGGGGCTTTTATGCGGTTCCAGCCCCGGTTCTCTGTCCCCTCCTTCTGACTCCTGACTCCTGAATTCTGAATTCTGGCTCCTGAATTCTGAATTCTATTCCCTAAAGCTTGATCAGCTCTTCCAGGGAAGATTTCAAGGTCTTGGACACGGACACCAACAAGTCCGCCCGCTCCAGGTCTGTCTCCCCGGTCCTGGCCAGAAGCTCCTTCGACAGTTGGTGCAGGCTCCGGTAGACGGCGTCAAGATCGAAGGCCGGATAGGACTGCCCCTCTTCGAACCCGGCTTGGCCGCAGACAAAAGCCCCGCCGCCGATCATCGTCGGGATGCCGTACACACGGCAGGTGATGGGCCTGAAGGGGTAGAGCACACATTCGTCCCGGTCGTCCAACAGCGGACAGCGGATTTTCTCCCGGGCCAGCGCGTAGGACTGCAAGTGCGGGTCGTCCTGCTCCTTGAGGCTTTTCTCCAGCGCCGCCAGCGCCTTGTCCGCCTTGTCCGCCCGCACAAGTACGGCCGCTTTCTCGTTCGGCCCCAGTTCCTCGAAAAGCTGCTTCAGATAGACGGACTCGATCAGGAACAGGCCAAAAATGGCGTGACAGCAATCCACGCAGTGCCTGGCGCAACGGATCCGCTCGCCGTGCTCGCGCTCCATTTTCTGAAACGCCGCGTCCGCACCCGCCACCAGCTGCTCGTATTCGCGGAACAATTCTTCCGGCATGGTGTTCTTCCTTTACTCTTGGCGATAGGTATCGAGTATCTTCACGAACTCCGGGTGCAGCGCGAAGCCCTGGCCCGCGGCGATATCGGCATGCTCGAGCGCCTTGGGGAAATTCCCCTTATGGTAATAGGCCACGGCCAGATTGTTGTGTCCCAGACCGAAGTCCGGAGCAAGGGCCACCAACCTTTCGCCGGCTTCGATCGCCTTGTCCGCGTCGCCCTGCTGCAGGTGGGCGTTGGCCAGGTTGTTCCAGGCCTGAACGATCTCCGGGTTGAGTGCCAGCGCTTTTTCCAGGGCCTCGATCGCCTCACCGGTCCGGGCCATTTGAAGATAAGCGAAGCCCAGGTTCGCGTAACCACGGGCGTAGCGCGGCTCCAGTTCCACGGCCTTCCGGTTGACTTCGGCCACCATTTCCACGTCGCCCTCTTTAAAGTGGATGTAACCGAGGTTGACGTAGGCTTCGAACATCCGGCTGCCCGTCTCGATCGCCTTCTCGAAGTGTTCCCGGGCCTCAGCAAGCCGGTTCTGCTGCATCATCGCCACCCCCAGGTTGTAGGCGGCGGTGGCGCACTCCTCGTGTTGTTTCAGGATCCGCTTTTGCTCGGCGATGAATTCTTCGGAACCTTGCGGTTCTCGCGGCATCCGCCTCACCTCCTTTACGCAACGGCAGGGAAAGAGGCCGCCCGCAGCTCCGGGGCAGCCTCTCTCTTCACCCTAGCTTCAAAAATGTCCGCCGGCCTTAACCCTCCGACCGGATACCAGCGCCTTTCAGCCCGTACAATGTGGTGCTGCCGGTGGAATAGTACTCCAGCACACCCTCATTGATCAGGGCCGAGCAGGCCTTTTTGACTTGCAGGGTTTTGGCGCTCGGAATCTTGTCCTTAACGGCCTTGTCGATTTCGTTGAAGTAAAACTTCGTCTTGGTCTTTCCGCTCTGCAAGTACTCCACGATCGCTTGCTTAAGGTCGTCCATTCGTTAGCATCTCCCTTAATCTGATGGTCCTATTCTTCTCCTTCGGCCGCCCTGGTAACCGCCCACGCCGCCTCGGTGTACTTGAACTGCGTGCTGGTGCGGTAGGTGTCGTACGCCAGCCGGTAATCGTCGATCAGGTGCTCCGTGAAGGGCAGGTTGCACTTCTCGAAGAACTTCTCCCAGCCGATCCGCTGGGCCCAGTCGCCGATGCGCTCGTACTTGCGGGCGTCGGCCGCGTACGCGTTCAGCACCTGTTTCGTCGCCTCCACCACTTCCGGGAACAGGGGGTGGTTGTTCGGCAGGTACGGGATAACGACCTTGGAGAACGTGGGCATACTGATCCGGTTGGACACCTTGCCGCCCGCCATCATGACCACGCAGTCGCCTTGGCCGTCCGCCAGCGGCAGCGCCGGACACATGGTGTAGCAGTTGCCGCAGAACATGCACCGTTCCACCTTGAGCTTGACCGTCTTCAGGCCGTCCTCGGTCTTGGCGGGGGAAATGGCCGCCGTCGGGCAGGAGGCGATGGCCAGCGGAATCTCGCAGATCTTGTGCAAGACTTCGTGGTCGATAGCCGGGGGCTTGCGGTGGTAGCCGAGAAGCGCGATGTCCGAGCAGTGTACGGCGCCGCACATGTTCAGGCAGCAGGCCATGGAAACCCGGACCTGGGCCGGCAGGTCCATCGAGGTGAAGTGCTCAAACAGTCCGTCCATGAGCGCCTTCACCATGGAGGAGGCGTCCACGGCCGCCGTGTGGCAGTGGATGAAGCCCTGGGTGTGGACGATGTTGGTCACGCCCGCACCCGTCCCGCCCACCGGGAATTTGAGGCTGCCGCCGATGGCGAAGGTGTGCTTGGCGAGTTCCGCCTTCAGGGCCTCGACCTTTTCCAGGCTGTCTACGATAAATTCGATATTGTTGCGGGTGGTGAAACGCACATAGCCGTCGGAGAACCGATCGGCGATGTCGCACAGCTCCCGCACAAAGTCGACGGTCATGAACCGCATGCCGCCGCACCGAACGGTGAACGCCTTGTCGCCGGTCTCGGACACGTGTACCAGCACGCCCGGCTCCAGGATTTCGTGGTAGGCCCACTTGCCGTAGTTGTTCTGAATTACGGGCGGGAAGAACTGCCAGTAGTGACGCGGGCCGATGTCCGTCACCCGGCCTTCCATGTGTTTGTCCGGGTTGAACCTGCCGAGTCTGTCTTTAGATAACGCCATCCTTCAAACCTCCTATCTTGCGTGTCTGGACCGGTAGTCGTTGATATCGCGCTCGAAGCCGCCCGGCACGTCTTCTTCCTTCCAGAAAATGTACGGGTTGGTCCGCGGCTCCTTCACCATCTGCGGCGCGGGCGGCAAGCCCATGATGTCGCAGAAACGCTGCAGGCCGACGCGCTGGATGGTTTCACCGAGACGCTCGCGATTCTTGCCCTCGTCCATCCACCACTCGAACATCTTGTTGATCATTTCCTTGACGTTGTCGTACGGGGGCTCCGCCTTCATGAAGGGGATCACCAGCACCGACATCTGCGCGCCTTCCAGGATCGGCGCCTTGGCGCCGAACAGCAAGCTGACGCCGGTCTCGACGCCGGGTCTGAGCGCCCGCGGCATGGTGTTGATGCAGTGCATGCACCGGGTGCAGTTCGGGTTGTCGATCAC
This sequence comes from Bacillota bacterium, assembly GCA_040757205.1. Taxonomy (NCBI): domain Bacteria; kingdom Bacillati; phylum Bacillota; species Bacillota bacterium. Next base: position 52,883 of record JBFLXL010000002.1, on the reverse strand, counting down.
CAGTTCGCCGCCTTCCAGGGACATACAGCCGGTCGGGCAGCGGTCGATGACCTCCGCGTAGATGTCGAACTTGCCCCAGTCTTTGCCGGAGTGGCTGCCGCCGCCGGGCGGGAACTCGCCGTTGATGTAGCCCTGCACCGCGTCCTGGTCGATCCGGATGTCGTCACACCAGGTGCCGATGAAGGAGAGGTCCGCGCGGGCGATGGAGGCCACGCAACCGTTCGGGCAGCCGTCGAACTTGAACTTGAACTTGTACGGGAAGGCCGGCCGGTGCAGTTCGTCCTGGTAGTGCATGGTCATTTCGTAGCACATTTCCTGGGTGTCGTACAGGGCGTACTGGCAACGGGCCTTGCCCAGACAGCACTCCGGCGTGCGCAGGTTGGAGCCGGAGCCGCCGAGGTCCACGTCCAGGACCTGGGTAAGTTCCTGGAAGAGGGGCTCCAACTGCTCGGTGAAGGTGCCGAGGAGGATGATGTCGCCGGTGGAGCCGTGCAGGTTGAGCATGCCGCTGCCGCGGTACTCCCAGAGGTCGGCGAGGCCGCGCAGGAAAGCGGTGTTGTAGAACTTGCTGGGCACCTGGGCGACGCGAACGGTATGGAAGTGCGCCACGCCCGGATATTTCGCCGCCAGGTCGGAATAGCGGCCGATGACGCCGCCGCCGTAACCGATCACGCCGACGATGCCGCCGTGCTTCCAGTGCGTCTCACCATGTACAAAGGACAACTCCACCTGGCCGAGCAGGTCCTCAACCACGTCCGGGCTGATCAGGAGCTTGCCCTCTTCACCAAGCTTGCGCCGGCGAAGCGCATAGCGCTTGGCGTCCGCCACGAAGCTGGGCCACGGGCCGCTTTCCAGCTTTTCCAGCAACGGGATGTCGTGCTTTATCTTAAAATTCTTCTCTTCTTCCGCCGTGTAGTTCTTCAGTTCTTCGTCGGTGAAGAGGCGCACGTCATCATAGGTGTACGTTTTCTGTGGCCGTTTCGGCTCAAAAGCCATACTTAATACCTCCTTGATAAGTACTCGTCGAGAATGGTCCCAGGAAGCGCCAAAATCGGTTCGGTTGCACCCCCCTCCAGAACAACAATTCAACGCTTGCCACAACCGTGTGAACCTACTTATGGAAAGTCCCTTTTTGCCCGGCTTTTACTGCACTCAACTCCACAACGGGAGACCAGTGGCGCCCTTTCTAACGCCATCCGGGTGAATGCCGCATGGCGCTTTCTTCCGAAGCGCTTCACTGCCCCCCTTCGAACTGGATAACTAGATTTTGAGTCAGCCAAAGATTTCGGCAAAAAGGCACCAAAACCCACCCAGTTCCCCCAACAACGAAGGCCACCGGCGGTGGAAGGCACCAGAGGCTGGACACATTCCCCAAAACGGGTCTGTGCGCCAGATGCGATATGATAACTCACTTGAACAGACTTCGTGGTGTTTTTGATTATTCCTGCCTGAAGGGGTATTTTTTTTGTGCCGGGTATTACATGCACGCCAGGCAGAAACTACATCCGCTTTACATCGGCGCCCAGGCTTGCCAGCCGCGCTTCCAGATCACGGTAACCGCGGTCAATGAAATGGGCGTTCTGGATTTCGGTGACGCCCTCGGCCATCAGGCCGGCGATCACCAGAGCGGCCCCGGCCCGCAGATCGGTGCTCTTGACCTGGGTACCGTGCAACCGGGGTATCCCCTCGACAACCGCCACCCGGCCCTCCACCTTGATCTGGGCGCCCATGCGCCGCAATTCCTGGGCGACCTGGAAACGGTTCTCGAAGATATTCTCCACAATGATGCTGGTTCCCGGAACAACCGACAAAAGACTCATCATCTGCGACTGCATGTCGGTGGCAAACCCGGGATAGGGCATCGTTTTGATACTGATCGGCAGCAAGGGCTCCGGAGTGGACACCCGGATGGTGTCCTCGGCTTCCTCGACCCGGACGCCGGCTTCCCTGAGCTTTGCGCTCACAGGCTCAACGTGGGGCGGAATGACATGTTCCAGGGTCACGTCGCCCCGGGTGGCGGCGGCGGCCACCATAAAAGTTCCGGCCTCGATGCGGTCGGGGATGACACTGTGCCGAACCGGGGCAAAAAGCTCAGGCACGCCGTCGATGCGGATCACGTCAGTGCCGGCCCCGCGTATCTTCGCCCCCATGGCGTTCAGGAAATGGGCGAGGTCGACGATCTCGGGCTCTTTGGCCACGTTTTCAAGGATGGTCTGTCCTTCGGCCAAAGCGGCGGCCATCATGATGTTCTCCGTGGCCCCCACGCTGGGAAAGTCCAGGTAAACCCTGGCTCCCTGGAGCCGCCCCGACACCCGTCCTTCGATATAACCGCCGCGGATCTCCAGGTCGGCCCCCATGCTGGTCAAGCCTTTGAAGTGGAGATCCATGGGCCGGCTGCCGATGGCGCACCCTCCGGGCAGGGCTACCCGGGCCGCCGTGTTTCGGGCCATCAGGGGTCCGAGCAACAGGTTCGAGGCCCGGAGTTTCTTGGTCAACTGGTACGGCGTATCATCACCCACCCGGGCGGCGCCGGAAATCTTCAATACGTCCTCACCGAGCCAGGCGGCCCGCAACCCCAGGTAGGAGATTATCTCCAGCATTACCCGCACATCACTGATGTCGGGGATATTCTCGAGAATCACTTCGTTCTTGGACAGCACACAGGCGCACAGAATGGCCAGGGTCGCGTTCTTGGCCCCGCTGACCCGAATCCGGCCCTGAAGCGGCCGGGAACCGGACACCACCATTTTGTTCAGGGTCCGCCTGTCCCCCAATTGGTCGACGGCCAGCTTGATATTCTTGGGGGCCGGGTCTATTCCTGCCGGTGCTTTACCCAACGCTTCCACTCTCCGTCCAAAGTAATGAGATCAATTTCGAAGGCTTCGTTCAGACCCTCCTCCAGTGTCGCCCCCCGCCCTAATTTTTTTAGGACGGAGACGACGGCGGGCCAGCCGTAGGTTTCCACCAAAAAGGCAACGATACTGAACGACTGGTGGTAAGCCAGATGCTGATTTTCCAGCGTGTCGAAACCAGCCAATTCCGCCGGCGAAAACGCTCTGTCCAGCGGGAAGCGGCCCGCCTCCCCAAAATGGAACCCGGTAAGCCGGTACTCCTGATACTGGGCGACCCCCTCGTTGAACCAACGGGGACAGTTGCCCATAGAAAGATGGTCCACAAAAAGATGCGCAATCTCGTGCGGCATGGGCCCAAGTTCGGCGAACACCCGGTAGTAGTCCCGCTCGTCCGCCGGATCGATCCAGGCGTCCGGAGACAGCACCCGGATGCTGCCCGCCCAGTACACACCCATTGTATCGGCGTCAGCCGGCCAGCCGAAGCTTTTGTTCAAGCTTTCCCGGTCGTCGTAGAGCAGCACCGGGACCGGGCCCCGAATCTCCAGTCCAAACTGTTCGGCAAGGGCCGGGTAAAAACCTTCGGCGGCCGCCAAAATCATTTCGGCTTCCCGTTTTTGGCCGTCCCGGAACAAAACGACAAACCGCTCCCCAGAGAGCGCGTCCATTCCCCGGGCATAGCCGTACCAGACCAGAACTCGTTTATTGATTTCCCGGATCAGGGAGTTGATATACAAATTGGGAGCGGCGGGTATTTTCGTCAGTGCCAACGAACCAACCAGTACGGATACAATCGTCAACCGGGCCAGGAGGCGGGCTTTGCGGGACAATCGCGCCACTCCTCTTTGCTCCGGCGGCTGTCCCCACAGTATTGCGGCGGACTGGAGCAGGTCGAACTTAGGCCGTCTCAACGCAAATTATAACCCTTGTCTCCGGACCGGGCCAACAGGTATTTTGTGCAAACCGAACCGGGCGTTACCGCTTTTGACCGGCGGTCCACTTCTGGATCAAGGTCCGGGCGTATTCGGCCTCGGGGCCGGTGCCAACCAGGGCCAGAAAACGCTCCAGCGCGCGGACCGCTTCCGGGTAATCCTCCCGCCCGGACCCGAGCGCCAATCCGTAGAGGTAGAGAGCCCGGTGGTGCTCCGGGTTTGTTTCCAGCAGCGCCTCGAGCTGCCCGATCGCCTGTTCGTGCTCGCCCAGTTGCAGATACATCTCCGCCAGGTCCAGGCGCACCCGCTGGTTGCCCGCCTCCAGGGCGAGCGTCTCTTCAAACAACGCGATGGAACGCTCGTAGTCCATCATGTCCCGGTAAGCGACGGCCAGGCGGATCCGGCTTTCAACGTCCGAGGGGTTGTCGCGGACCTTTTGTTCGAGTTGCCGGACCTCCCGGGCGAAGTCGTCCAGAGCGGGCGCCGGGCCGGGAACTTCGGGCCGGTCCTGACCCTCCAAGCCCCAAAGCCCTACGACTGAAGGAGCTACCAGACCGACGGCGATCAGGACGGTGATCGCCCAGAAACCAACCTTCTGCCACGTTTTCCACCGTCTTGGCAAAGTCATCACCCCAACCGGAGTAGTGAATCAAAGGAGTCCGAAGGCCTGAATTATTATAACCTTATTCACCGGCGAAGGGCAAAAACCAAGAATCCAGAAGTCAGGAGTCAGAATTCAGAGGAAAGGTGCGTCGGGAACAAGAATGCACGGAACGCTGACGCGAGGTGCGAGAGCGGAAAGCAAAGCCAGATCCACCGGGTGAGCAACAAATACAAACCGGGCGAGTTGCGCCTTCCAAATCGGCTTTGGTCCCAACCCGGCAGCCGGAAGGCATTTCCGGAAAAGAGCGACCTGGTCCCCACCTTAGCTGCAATTTGCCCGCACCGGTTCTGTTTACAGGTAGTTCAACGGGTTCTGGGCCCGGCCGTTTATGAGCACCTCAAAGTGCAGGTGCGGACCGGTCGACCTGCCGGTGCTGCCGACGGCGCCGATGTACTGCCCGCGGTCGACTTCCTGCCCGGCCGACTCCGCTACCGAAGAAAGGTGCGCGTACCTGGTGACCACCCCGTTGCCGTGACTGATGTCGATCACGTTCCCGTAGCCGCCGTGCCAACCGGCCCGGACCACCACTCCCGGTCCGGCGGCCACCACCGGCGCACCATGCCCGGCGCCGATGTCAATGCCGCTGTGAAAGCCACCGCCGCGCGGACCGAACGGGGAAATCACCCCGCCCCCCGCGGGCCAGGCCAACTGGCCGCCCCCACCGCGGGACGCCAGGATAATCTTCGAACCGGCCACCTCAACCCGGTTGACCACGGGCTTGATCTCCCGCGCTTCCAGGCGCTCCTGCGCCACCAGGCGGCCGTTTTGGCGCACCACCCGGAGTGTGACCTCCTCCAGACCCGCGGCCCCGGCCTCCAGCACCTTCCGCTGACCGACAGGCAGGCCCGGGTCACGCCGGACCGTGGTTCTGTACGGTATCTCCCGGGTTTCCACCACCTGAGCAGTGGTCACCACCGTCAGGAGGGGTTTGTGCCGGGCAATGACCAGTTCGTCCCCAATGCCCAGAATACTGGTCTCCTTAACCGCCGGATTGGACGCCAGAAGCTCCGCCACCGACAGGCGGTGTTCCGCGGCCACGTCCCAGAGCGTATCACCCTCACGAACGACGTATTTCTGTACGTTCTCAATGTCCTGCCGGGCCAGGAAGAGCGCTTCATCCAACCCGGCGACCTCATCACAGCGCACCCTTGTCCCCACCAGCTGAACGTCCTCAAGGAACCGCCTTTGGGCTCCCTCCTCGACCGTGTAGGAATCCAACACCCGGTCAAGGAACTCCCTGGCCGTGGGCCGGTCCGCGAACACAAAACGCTGCTGGCCGTCAATACGAACCGCGACCGCATCCCGGGCGAACCCGAGCGCCTCCGCCAGCCGGTCTTCGAGTTCCTGGGCGCTGACGGCGGCCCCCCCGCCCGATACGCGCACGGCGTTGACCCGGGCCCAGGGCACAGGCCGGCCTTCAATTTCCCCATATTGAGACGCAAGACTGTAAAGCGCCCGCTCCAGGCTCTCAAAATCAGAAACCTGGGCCACCGGTTTACCTTCAACCGACACCGCCCAGGTTCCACTATCCAACGCCAGACTGTTGCCGCCCAAGACCAATAAGCACAATAGAAAAACGGCGATACCCAGCGGATTGGGCCGCCGGACTCGAGGCGCTTTGCTGTAAAAGAACTCCGGAGGCAAGACCACTCCCCCTCTCAGTGTACCGGGATTGTACCATAAGAATTGAACACCGGTCTAGACAAAAACTTCCAGCGGCAGCCCGTTAATCCCTTTTCATAAAACACCGGCACGTTCAGGCTCCGGCATCCTGACTTTTCCTGGCCTGTACGTACAGGGCGCACTCCAGCCGGTGACGCATAGCGGCACATCCCAACCGGCTCGGGTGGTGGATCGAGCCGTTCTCCAGGAAGGCTTGCGCGTGACAGCCCCCGCTGCACAGAAACTTGGCCCAACAGTCCGAGCATTCCTTTTTGTTATACACGTGGGCCTGACGGAAATCATCAACCAGGTCCGCCCGCACCACTCCGGAGAACACATCACCAAGCAGGAACCCCCGTTGACCGACGAATTGGTGGCAGGGGAAAAGCCCGCCGTCTGCGTCGACAGCGAGGTAGGCGTGACCGGCGCCACAGCCGGACAAGCGCTTCGGCAAACACGATCCCGCGTCCAGGTCGATGTCAAAGTGAAAAAACCGGACCGCGGGGTCAGCGCGGAGGGCATCCAGATAAACGGCCGCCAGCCGCTCGTATTCGGCCCGGACCCGGGGCAGATCCCGTTCACTTAAGGCGTATTCCTCCTCCTCCGGGGCGACCACCGGCTCGAGGGAGATGTTGCGGAATCCCTGTTCGGCCAGGTAGCGGAAATCCGCGGCAAAATCCAGGTTTTGACGGGTGAAAGTTCCCCGGATGTAGTAGTAACCCCGGGAACCCGGGCCGGACTTCCACTCCAAAACGTAGTCCCTGATGTTGGGCAGGACTTCCCGGTGCGACCCCCCTCCCCCCGGCGTGCGGCGCCACCGGTCGTGCGCCTCGGGGCGGCCGTCCAGGCTCAACACCACGTTGACCTCATTGTCCAGAAGAAAACGCCGCACCTCCGGCGTCAGCGAAAGCCCGTTCGTGGTCACGGTGAAACCAAAGTGCTTGCCGGCCTTCTCGCCCCGATTCCGGGCATAGCGGATGGTGTCCCGAACCACCGGCAAATTCAAAAGCGGTTCCCCGCCGAAGAAGTCGATTTCCACGCGGCGGCGGGCACCCGACCCCCTGATGAGCAGGTCGACCGCCCGGCGGGCCACGCCGGGCGGCATCAGTTTCCGGACCGCCTCCGGACGCCCGGCCCGGGCGAAACAATACCGGCAGGCCAAATTGCAGTGGTGGGATACATAAAGACACAACGCTTTGACTTCCGGGAGCGGAGGTTGATAGTTCGGATGCGGATCGGGTGCAAAGAGCAATCCCTGGTCCCGGAGGGCCTCGATTTCCCCGAGGGCGCCTTCGATTTCGACCGCCGGGTACCGCTCCCGGAGCGCCCGCACTGTTTCCGGCCGCCCGCCGAACCGGCCGGTGAGAATCTCCCAGGCCGGGCCGTCAACCTCGTGCAGGCTTACGCTGTGCGCGTCCAGGACCAGCCGGGTGTTGTGGACCTCAAAACAATGAATCATAGCTCTTGTTCGCCACCGGAATCCCGTATTTTAGACAAGACCTGGGTATTCGCAATCCGCGGAAAAAGGGGACAGTCCCCGGGAAGAAAAGGGGACTGTCCCCTTTTCTCGGCAAAGGCAGACTAATACCCGGTTAATCACCGGGTATCCCAGAACGGTTACTCCTTTTTCTCCTTGAGGCAGACCTGGTTGCCCACGGTGCAGGAAGTCTTGCAGGCCGACTGACATGAAGTCTGGCATTCACCGCAGGCCTCTTCTTTCCGCCGACCGAGCACGCTCTTGTTGACCGTCCGGATGTGTTTGCCCAAAAACGACCCCTCCCTTGAATACCGGCTAGCCTACCGAAACCACCTTGAACCCCAGGTTTTCGATCTCGGCCACCAATGTTCCGGCATCGGCCGCGCTGATCCTAAACACCAGGTGAAACCGCTCCTCATCCCGCCGCATGGTGACGACGCTGATGATGTTGATGCTCCGCTCCTTGAAAAACTGGGTGATGTCGGCCAGCACGCCAACCCGGTCCTTCGTGTCGATAACGAGCCTGGTACCCGCCCGGTGCAGACCGAACAACCGGACCAGCGCCTCGACAATGTCGGTTTGGGTGACGATCCCGACCAGTTTACCGTCCTCCATAACCAGCAAGCTGCCGATCTTCTTCTGGCGCATTACCTGGGCCGCCTCTTCGATCGGCATCTGCGGGGGGACCCAGACCGGGTCCTTTACCAACGCTTCCTTCACCGTAACCTTGGCCAGCACATAGTTCAACTCGTGCATGCTCAGCGTGGTGGCCGGGGACGGTGAGACCTGCAGGAGACCGCGCTCGGTCACCAGGCCCGCGAGGCGGGAACCCTGGAATACCGGCAGGTGGCGCACCTTGCGCCTGGTCATTATGTCCAAGGCCTGGAAAATGGGGGTGTCCAGGGTGATGGTGATGGGATTGCTGGACATACAATCCTGCACAAACATGGCTCTCACCGCCCTTAAGAGGTTTTGTTTACATTATATCCTCCCGGGGTGTTCCAGGCAATAGACAACGCTCTTGAGAGCCTCAAACCCGTTGTCACCAAGGATCCCAAAGACAAGAAACCGGGGGTTACCCCCGGCCCTTCAGGCGGTTCTTGGAGCGGGCGAAGGGGCTCGAACCCTCAACCCCCAGCTTGGGAAGCTGGTGCTCTACCGTTGAGCTACACCCGCATAATTGGTGGTCAAACGACTAATTTGGTGACCCCAGCGGGATTCGAACCCGCGTTACCGGCTTGAAAGGCCGGTGTCTTAGTCCACTTGACCATGGGGCCACGCTTCGTGAGACACGTGACTATCTTACTACAGCCCCGGAGGGCTGTCAAGGTCGGTGGACGGGCCTAGATGGGCCTGGTCGGAGGATGGGCTAAAACAAGTCACGCCGGTGAATCGGTCAGCGGCGGCGGAAAAAGTCCACCAGGGGCAGGGTCTGCTCGCGTCCGGGACCCACGCTGATCACGCCGAGCGGCACCCCGGTCAGTTCCGACAGGCGGTCCAGATAAGCACGCGCCGCCGACGGCAGTTCCGCAAAGGACTTCGCCCCGGTAAGGTCCTCCGTCCAGCCCGGGAGTTCTTCGTAGACCGGCTCGCAGTCGGCCAGCACCGACAACCGTGACGGGAAATCTCCGATCTCACGCCCCTGGTAGCGATAGGCGCGACAGACGCGCAGCACGGGCAGCCCGGTCAGCACGTCCAGCTTGGTGACCGCCAGGTAGTCGAGGCTGTTGACCCGGGCCGCATACCGGGTGATTACAGTATCCAACCAGCCGCACCGCCGGGGCCGGCCGGTGGTGGTGCCATACTCCCGGCCCACGGCGCGCAGGTGTTCACCGGCTTCGTCCCTCAACTCGGTGGGAAACGGCCCTTCGCCCACCCTGGTGGTGTAAGCCTTGGTTACCCCGATCACCGTGTCGATCACCCGGGGACCGACGCCCGTTCCGACCGCCGCAGCCCCGGCCGTGGGGTTCGAGGAGGTTACATACGGGTACGTGCCGTGGTCGATGTCCAGCAAGGTGCCCTGGGCCCCCTCGAACAGGACGTTCCGGCCGTCCCGCACCGCCTCGTGCACCAGCAACGAGGTGTCGCGCACAAAAGGCCGCAGCGTTTCGGCGTGGTCGAGATATTCTTGTGCCACCCGCTCGGCGTCCGGGCCCGAAGCCTGGTGGATCTTCGCCAAGACTTGACCCTTGCGCCGGGTGGTGAGTCTCAATTTCTCCTCCGCTCCCGGTTCAAGCAGGTCGACCACCCGGAGACCCTCCCGGGCGTGTTTGTCCGTGTAGGCCGGACCGATACCCCGGCGCGTCGTCCCGATGCGGCGCAAGCTGTCCGGGCAGTCCTCCTCCAACTCGTCGCACTGAAGGTGGTAGGGCATAATCACGTGCGCGCGCTCACTGATGTAAAGCGCGGCCAGAGGCCGGCCGGCCGCCCGGAGCACTTCCAACTCCCGGCGCAGCACCCCCGGATCGATCACCACCCCGTTGCCGATCACACATACCTTGTCCGGATGAAGGATACCTGAGGGAATCAAGTGGAGTTTGAACTCCTGACCTTCGACCACCACGGTGTGGCCGGCGTTGTTTCCGCCCTGGTAGCGGACGACCAACTCCGCCTGCCGCGCCAGGTAGTCCGTCAGTTTCCCCTTTCCTTCGTCTCCCCACTGGGCGCCAACGAGCACTACGGTCGACAATCCGGTCTTTCCTCCTCAAGTATGACGGGGCCGGCAACTAGTGCGGACTGCACGCCGCCGGCCGGCCAGCCGGCCTACCGGCACAACGGTTACCGTACTCCCTCATTTTTCCGCAAATCATTTCGGTCTTAGACTCTTCTCAGTATCTCCCGGGCGGCAACCACTCCGGAAGCTCCAGCCTGTACCAGACCCCGGGTCACCCCCACCCCGTCTCCGGCCGCGAACAGGTTGGCGATGGGTGTTTCCAGACTCCTGTTGAGCGCCAGGCGGGAGGAATAAAATTTCACTTCGACCCCGTAGAGCAGCGTGTAGCGCGAGTAGACGCCGGGGGCGATCAGATCCAGCGCCTTGAGCATCTCTACGATCCCCAGGAGATGCCGGTACGGGAAAACCAGGCTCAAGTCTCCGGGCGTGGCTTCGGCCAGTGTGGGCCTGACCACTCCCCGGTCGATCTTCTCCGGTGTGCTCCGCCGCCCGGCGTTTAGGTCTCCGAGCCGCTGGACCAGGATCCCGCCTCCCAGGAGGTTCGCCAGGCGGGCGATATACCGGCCGTAGGCGATCGGCTCCTTGAAGGGCTGCGTGAAGTTCTTGCTGACCAAAATGGCGAAATTGGTATTTTCCGTTTTATTGTAAGCGTGGGTGTGACCGTTCACGGTGATCAGGCCGTCGTTGTTCTCCATGACCACCTCGCCGTAGGGGTTCATGCAAAAGGTACGCACCCGGTCTTCAAAGGTGCGGGAGATGTAGGTGCATTTCAATTCGTAGAAAAGACGGGTCAGGGGCTCCATGACCACGGCCGGCAATTCCACCCGGACCCCGATGTCCACGGCGTTGTTGGTGGTGGGAACGGCCAGGCGCTGGGCCTCGCGGTTCAGCCACCCGGCGCCCTCCCGTCCGGGAGCCACGATGACGTAGCGGCCTTCAAGCACTTCGCCGTCGGCGCACTCCACCCCGGCCACCCGGCCGTCCCTGGTCAGGATCTGGTGGACAACCGTACCCGTCCTGATCTCGACGTGCTGCTGCAGGTGTTCGTACATCTCCTGCAAAACTTCACCGCACCGCCCGGTCCCCAAATGCCTGATGGGCAACGGTACCAACCGGAGTTCGGCCAGGGTCGCCTTTTTCTGCAGCTCCTCGAATTGTTCCCGGTGTGCGGGTCCGTACACCTCTTCGGGCGCTCCGTAGCGCAGGTAGATGCCGTCCACGTAGGCAATCAGGTCTTCCAGCGCCTCACGCCCCACGTAGTCTTCCAGGGCCCCGCCGACTTCGGGCGAAAGGGTCAGCTTTCCGTCACTAAAAGCCCCCGCGCCGCCCCACCCACAGAGTGTGGCGCAGGGAGTGCAGTGGCGGCAGGGCAGTTGTGCCTGGCGGGACGGGCAGACCCGCTTCTTGATGTCCCGCCCTTTTTCCAGCATCACTATTGAAAGATCCGGTTTGGCCGCTACAAGCTCAAGGGCCGCGAATATCCCCGCCGGCCCCGCGCCCACGATAATCACGTCGTACATTTGCTCAACTCCGCACCCTTGTGGCGCTTAAACTTTAGCAAATAAGCCCCCCGCAAGTCAAACTATTCGGGCTCCTTCCGCAGGGGGAAAAAGCGGGGGAACTCCTTGAAAAAGCCCAGCTCCACCTTGCCGGTCGGCCCGTTGCGCTGCTTAGCCACGATGACCTCCGCGATGGCCTTCCGGTCGGTTTCCTTGTTGTACAGTTCCTCACGGTAGATAAACATCACCACGTCGGCGTCCTGCTCCAGGCTGCCGCTCTCCCGCAGGTCGGATAAAAGCGGTCTCTTGTCCTGGCGCTGCTCCACGGCACGGGACAACTGGGAGAGGGCCAGCACCGGCACGTCCAGTTCCTTGGCCAACTCCTTCAAACCCCGGGAGATCTGGGCGATCTCCTGCTGGCGGTTCTCCGCGCGCTTATTTGGCTCAATCAGCTGCACGTAGTCGATGACCACCAGGGCGAGCCCCCTTTCGGCCTGAAACCTTTTCGCCCGCGCCCGGATATCACGCAGGGAGGCGCCTCCGGTGTCGTCAATGAAAAGCGGCACGGCCTCAGCTTGGGTCGCGGCTTCGGACAACCGTTCCCAGTCTTCGTCGCGCAGGTTTCCTGTCCGCAGGCGGTTCTGATCAACCCGGCCCTCGGCGCAGAGCAGCCGGTTGACGAGTTGCTCCTTCCCCATCTCCAGGCTGAAGAGGGCCACCGGCAGGCCCTGGCGGGCCGCGACCTCGTAAGCGATGTTCAAAGCCAGCGCCGTCTTGCCGACGCTCGGCCGCGCCGCCAGGATGATCAGGTCGGTGGGTTGCAGTCCCGAACAAAGGCGGTCCAGATCGGCAAAACCGGTGGGCAGGCCGGCAATCCGGCCCTTGTTATGATAGGTTCTCTCAATCCGCTCCAGGGCGTGAGCCAGAATGTCCTTCAGCGGCACGAAGGACCCGGGCGTGCGCCGCGCGCCCAATTCCATGATCATTTGCTCGGCCTGGTCCACCAGGCGGTCGGCCGCCTCCCGCTCGTCGTACCCCATCTCGGAAATCCGCGCCGCTACAAAAATCAGCGTGCGCAAGAGCGACTTTTCCTCGATGATCCGGGCGTAATGCTCGATATTGGCCGCCGTCGGCACCATTTCAACCAGCGACGCCACGTACGCCGCACCCCCGACCTTCTCCAGCACCCCTTCACGCCGGAGCCGGTCGGTGACCGTCACGAGATCAACCGGTTCCCCGTCCTCCTGCAGCCTGACCGCCGCCTCGTAAATCAGGCGATGGCCGTGCTGGTAAAAATCCCCCGGCCGAATGATGTCCGCGACCCGGTAGAAGGCTTCCGGTTCCAGGAAAAGCGCCCCGAGCACGGCTTGCTCGGCGTCGATATTCTGGGGCGGGATCCGCTCGGGCCTCATTGCTCCACGACCTCGACTTCAAACTCGACCTGCACCCCCGGATGCAGACGGGCCAGCACCGGGAATCGGCCCAGACTTCTGATGGGCTCTTTCAACTCCAACTTCTTGCGGTCGATACTCAGGTTGTGCCGGGCCGCCAGCGCGGCGGCAATGTCCTTGTTTCCCACCGAACCGAATAGCTTCCCACCTTCCCCGGCCCGTGCCGGGATCTGCACGGTGAGCCCTTTCAACTTGCCCGCCACCTTACGGGCCTGGGCCGTCAGCCGCTCGACCCGCTCGATCCGGGCCTGGTCCAGCTTGGCCAGTTCCTTGACCCGGCCCGGTGTGGCATCCTCGGCCAGCCCTTTGGGGATGAGGAAGTTGCGGGCGTAACCCTCGGCCACCTTCACCACTTGGCCCCGGCTGCCCAGACCGGCCACGTCTTTTAGCAGCACCACTTTCACATTTCCCGCCTCCTTTTCTCGAAACAGGCCCGGCAATCCACCCAGGCGTCCAGAAAACCGGCACAAATCAAGAATACCGCGGTTACCGGCCAGTTGAGCACCGCTCCCGCCACAAGCACGAACTTCAGCCACCGCGGCGCTGTAAGCTCACGGTACAGGTAAGCGGCCAGCGAGAAACCCGCCAGCATATAGGTTACAGCGGCGATGAACAGGAGATTCCGGCCGGTAACGGCCGCCGCCCCGAACGACCACTGGTCGCCGCCCAGGGTCAACGCCAGGCCGGCGGTCACCACCCAGATGAAAGGCCACGGGAGCCGCCAGCGGTGCAGTTCCGGTTCCGGTTCCGGCAGGTGGTTCAGGCGTTTCAGGCCGGCGGCGGTCAGGAAAAACCCGGCCCAGGCGGCCACGACGGCCCAGGCGACGAAGCCCCCGGGCAGGAGCATCACCACCACCGGGAGAACCTGCTCCCGGGACTCGGAATGATTCTCATTCATAAGCGCCGCCGCTGCCAGCTCATAGGGGTTTTCCCCCAGCACCAGGAAGGAGGCGATATTGATCACGGCCAGGAATACGGCCAGCACCAGTCCGGCGGCCAGAATCTTCCGGTGGGCCACGCCTTTCTTAAAAAGAAGCCCGAACAAAAGCCCCAGAATGCCCGACTCCGCCAGGATCATCAACGTGATGAAGGCTCCGAAAAGCACCGCCGTCAGAAGCGCAGCCGCACCGAGGACCATCACCGCATACCAGGCACCGTGACGGTAGGCGGCCATACCCGTCAGCACCGTAATCGCCAGGCCGCAAAAAGGGAACAACAGCGGCAGCAGGATGCCGGCCGCGGACAGCACGGCGAAAGCCAGGACCAGGAAGACCCCTTCGCGCAGGTCCCCCGGCTTGAACAAAAAGATCACCCCGCGTGGCCTCTTGACGTGAAACATGCTCACTAATTCGCTGGGTCCGCCGCTGACACCTTTCGGCCCGTGGGAAAAGCGCCGGATGAGCGGCGCTTTCGAGTGCGGATCTGTGTCGGTGGTCGGTGGTCGGTGCAAGCACGTCTCCAAGGACTTCTTAGTCGGTGCTATAGGGCAACAGGGCCATGTTCCGGGACCGCTTGATCGAAACCGTGAGCATCCGCTGGTGATGGGCGCAGTTCCCGGTGATCCGCCGCGGCAGGATCTTGCCGCGTTCGGTGATGTATTTTTTGAGCCGGGGCGTGTCTTTGTAATCGATAACCGCGATCTTGTCGACGCAAAAGCTGCAGATTTTCTTCTTGCGCCGACCCCGGTCACGTTTCATTCGCCAACCTCCTTAAACGAAAGAGAAAGCTATTCAAAAGCTATTCAATGGTTCTCTGTTTCAAAACGGCAGTGGTTCATCGTCGTCCGAGAAATCGATTTCGTTCCGGTAGGACTGACCCTCACCGGTATCCTTCTGGTCGTGTGGTGCGCCTTGACCCCTTGGTCCGTCCAGAAACCGGATGTTGTCGGCGACCACCTCGGCCACCTTGCGCCTGACGCCCTGGTTGTCCTCGTACGACCGCAACTCCAGGCGCCCCTCCACACACACGAGCCGCCCCTTGCCCAGATGCCGCGCGCAGGTTTCTCCCAGTTTGCGCCAGGCCACCACGTCGATGAAATCGGTACCCCGGTTTCCCTGTTTGTCCACAAAAGGCCGGTCGACCGCCACGGTGAACCCGGCCACCGGGGTCCCGCCCGGCGTATACCGGAGTTCGGGATCCCGCGTCAAGCGCCCGATCAGGATTATTTTGTTCAACATAATCCCACCGCCGTTTCGGTTATTGATCCTCGCGGATGATCATGTGCCGAAGCAACCCGTCCGTGATCCTGAACACCCGGTCCAGTTCCTGGGCCGCGGCATGCTCCGCCCGGCATTTCATCACCACGTAATGGCCTTCGCGGTAATCCTTGACCTCGTAGGCCAGACGCCTCTTGCCCCAGCGGTTTAGTTCGGTGATTTCGCCATTCCGGTCGGTGATGATCTTGCCGAACTTCTCAATCAGCTGTGTTGACTCTTCATCTTCCAGGTCCGGTTTCAGGATGTACATAACCTCGTACTGCCGCACTTACTACACCTCCTCCCTACGGACTAACGGCCCCCGAAAGGGCAGGGCGGAAAAACGAAGGGCAGACTCTTCCATATGATAGCCCAATTCCGCCGGAGCGTCAAGGAAAAAACGCGGGAATAAACGCGGCGAAGCGCCCGCGCGGCCGCTGCCGGTCCCGGAATCCCCACTGGGCCTTGACCAGCCAAGATCGTGCGTCAGTCCTGCAGCCGCCGCGCCAAATCCGGCCGGCCTTTTTGCCCTGTTTGGCGAAAGGCCGTGGTGAGGCCGCTCGGTCCGGGAGCATTGTCGCCCGCGAAAAAAGGCGGGAGACCCTCCGGTCTTCCGGAGGGTCTCGATGTGCTGAGGAAAAAGTGGATTTCTCTTTTTTAAGTTGGAGCCCTTTACCGGTGGCGATCCATCA
The DNA here is from genome assembly GCA_040757205.1 of Bacillota bacterium. Classification (NCBI taxonomy): domain Bacteria; kingdom Bacillati; phylum Bacillota; species Bacillota bacterium. The sequence goes on along the minus strand of JBFLXL010000002.1, from coordinate 36,788 downwards.
TGGTCCGCGGGATGGATGCCGGCTTCCGGGGGCGCGGGGCTTCCGCGGGCCTGCGCAAGGCCCACTTCAACAACCAGGCCCCGGTCACCGCGACCGCGCCGGTCAATACCAGAACGGCAGGAACCCCCGGGTTGAGCCAACCACGCAGCGCCAGCGCGGCAGTCACCAGCAGGTCAGCCGCCCGCCCCAAAAAATGCAGCTGACTCTCCATAATAAGGCCTAAGGCAAAGACGCCGGCCAGGACGGCGAGTCCTTTCAAGCCGCCGGTTCTTATCCGGCCGATGCGGTCCAGGGACCGGTATCCTAGTTCAGCCCCCCAACGACCGGTCAAGGCGAGTATCCCCTCGCGCCTGGATTGGGGCTGGTAGAAATCGTCGGGCTCCTCGTCGTAGTAGTAGTCGAGGTCGGGCTCATGGCGCTCGTCCCACAAGGGCTCCTCCGGCTCCGACCGTTCTTTCGGCCGGTATTCGGCTCTCTCCGGCGTCTTTCTTTCGTCCCGGTAGGCATCCCGGTAGCTTGTGCCCAAATCCACACAAGCCCACCTGGCCGTTTCCGCTTTCTCGGCGCCTGCCGTTATCCGGCCGTCCCGGCGCCGACTCCGGACTCGGTACTTTCGAACCCGTTTATGATCAACATCCACCATTCTGGACATCACTTCAATCCTCCCCTCCGGGAAGGCCTGCGGCGGGCGGCCCGCTGCCCAACCCGGCCTTCCCCGGGATACTTGCCACATCCAAAAGTGCCGTGCTGGGCCTGCCATAAATGACCTCGGTTCACGCAACCCGGATTCGAGTAGGTAATTGCAGCCAATGTCCCGGCTGCAGCCCCGGTCTCCGGAAGGACCTCAGCGGCGGCGGGTTCAGGCCCACGCGCGCGCTGCGCCACCTGAACGGCCGCCAACCATGCCTGCCGACCACCTGCTTTCACCCCAGGCGTGAGGCCCTTCTCCGGTGCCTCACGGGCATCTTCGGCCCCGGCTGACGTGGCAGGCCTGCTGGAACCTGCCGCCGGGGTTTTGTTTATGAAGTTGTTTTCGGATTTGTCTTATCAACCCATTCAAGAAGGGGACCTGATCCTCTCTTTCACCAACACCACCCCCCTCGCCCGGGACCGGCGTTTTTCCATATGATACCATGCAGCCGCAAGCCTGCTCTGGATTGATCCACGCACAATAGCACCCTCGCGCTCATCCGGAGCCCTCAGCCCGTCCACATGCAGCCTTTCTTGTCAACAACTGGAAGGCAGGATTGATCAGCTCGTGACGTTGAACCGGAAGTGGATGATGTCGCCGTCCCGAACCCGGTAGTCCCGGCCTTCGAGGCGAATGCCGCCCTGCTCCCGGGCCGCGCTCAGGTCGCCGGCTTTCTCCAGTGCGGCGAAGGGCAGGACTTCGGCGCGGATGAAGCCGTGGGCGAAGTCGGTATGGATCTTTCCGGCCGCCTCCACCGCCGTCGTGCCCCGCCTGACCGTCCAGGCCCGCAGTTCAGGGCGGCGCGTGGTGAAGAAGGTGATCAGGCCGAGAAGGTGAGAGCCCGCCCGGACCAGGGCCCGTGCACCCGGTTCCGTCAGTCCGGCGTCGGCGAGAAAGGCCTTTTGGTCGGGCGGCTCCAGTCCGGCCAGTTCAAACTCAAAAGAGGCCGAAAGCACCACCACGGGTGCCTCTTCAGCACGGGCGTGCCCGCAGAGGGCGGCGAGCGCGGGCGCCGGGGCGCGGCCGAGGTCGGCCTCGGAGACGTTGGCGACGTAGACCACGGGGCGGGCCGTAAGCAGGTGCAGCCCCCGGGCGTACTTGCTCTCCACGGCATCCGGCGGCGGCCGCCGGCGCACCGGAAGGCCCGCGTTGAGTCCGGCTTCCATGCGGCGCAAGACCGCCACCTCGGACCGGTGGGCCGCGTCACCGAGACGGGCCGTTTTCTCGATGCGTTCCAGGCGGCGGCCGATCGTTTCCAGGTCGGCCAGGCAAAGTTCGGTATCCACCGTCTGCACGTCGCGGACCGGGTCCGCGACGCCTTCGACGTGGCTCACCTTGGGGTCGGCAAACAGGCGGACCACGTGCACGACCGCGTCCACTTCACGAATGTGAGCCAGGAAACGGTTGCCGAGCCCTTCCCCGCGGGAGGCGCCCCGTACCAGGCCGGCAATGTCCACCAAGTGGACGGACGCCGGGGTGATCTTCTCCGGATGGACCATCCGGGCCAAGATTTCCAGGCGGGAATCGGGGACGGGAACCGTTCCGGCATTGGGCTCAATGGTGCAGAACGGGTAAGGCGCGACCGCCGCCCCGGCTCCGGTGAGGGCGTTGAAAAGAGTGGTTTTCCCGGCGTTGGGCAGGCCGATGATTCCTAACTTGACGGCCCTTCACCCCTTCCGGCAACCCCGGTGATGCGCTTGACCCCCTTGAGGAATTGCGGGCGGGGAAGCAAAATCACCCGGCTGCAGGTACAACAGCGCAAGCGGAAGTCCACGCCGGTACGCAGCACTTCCCATTCCCACCCGCCACAGGGGTGTTTCTTTTTCATCTCGACCACGTCGCCCACTTCGAACTTCGGAATCAAGGCTCAAAGCCTCCTGGCGGAGCAAACCGCACGCAACTACCGGGATACCGGAATGAAGAACGCCCAGATGTAGTGCAGAAAGGCGAAGTAGGCCGCGGCCAGCTGTGAGCCGTCGAGCCCGCCGGAAATAAAGGTCGGGCCGAGAAAGGCGCTGGGCAGGCTGAAGATTTTCAGCGCCACCAAGGCCACCAGCCCGCACACGAATCCGCGGGCCAAACCGAAGCAGAAACCCCCGGCCCGATCGATGGGTCCAAGAAGCGGCAGGTGGGGCACGCGCGAGAGGATGACTCCCCCCAGCCAGGCCGCGGCGAAAAACAAGCCGACAAAGGCAACCGCGTCCAACGCCGAAGGCGCCACCGTGGAGGCGATCACCTCCCGGCCCGTCCCCTCGAGTTGCCCGGCCAGGAACTGGTCGACCAGGCCGGTTACCCCGTCGAGGTCCTGCGGAACCGGGACCGGTTGCCCGGCGGGAGCAGCCGCGGGCACTTCCTTCCCGGCCACCAGGCCGGCCACCGTCTCCTCCAGTCCGGCTCCCAGGCCGAACCGGCGGTCCAGGTATTCAGCAACGGGACGGTAGTACTTGAACGCCACGAACAGGCCGAGAACAAAGACCACCACTCCCAGCGCACTGCGGGCGAAACCCCGGACGAAACCACGCCAGGCGCTGAAGGCCAGCAGAATAACCAGTCCCCCGTCCAGCCAGTTCATGCGCCCATCTCACTCTCAAAAAGTCTATGGTGCACCAAACCTTTAAGTGATTGTTTTCGCCTTTGCCCGCCAAAACCCTGCCACCGGGCGGCAGAGCAGCGCTCCCACCAACACCAGGCCGACCAGCCCGAAGAGCGGGTAGAAGAACCGTACCAAATCCGCAAACCCGAGCAGGGCGACCGGAACCATGATCAGGACCGCTCCAATCCCGGCCAACCGGTAGCCGCCCGAACCTGGCCGCGCCAGCCGGCCGGCAAATCCGTGGGCGTTGGCGATACCGGTGGTGAACACCGCCAGCCAGATCACCACCGAAAACAGGGTCCCCACGACCGGATGCACCGTCCCCGCCAGGTACAGCAAGGGCACCTGGTACGGCCGGACCTCACCGTAATGGGCGAGAATCGCCGCCGCCACCACCCCCGCGGCCAGGCCGAGCAGCACCCCGCCCGCCGCGGCGCCCCAGACGGCTTCCGGCGGGCTCAGGTGCCGCCCCAGGGTGGACAGCACGGCCACCGGGACCACCATATTATAGGAGACGTACAACAGTGCGGCCCAGGCCCAGTTGCCGGCCGGCAGCCCCGGCGGTGACGGAACCGTGTGGGCGGACGGACCGGGACCGCCCCAGGCCCCCACGAGCACCAGCAGCGCCACGCCGATCACCAGTCCCAGCTTCAGCGGAACCAGCAAAGCGTTGACAGCGACGACCCCGTTGAGACCGCCCCAAAGGATGGCCGCGGTCAGTACGGCCAGCACCAGCACCCCGGCGGCCGGGGGCAAGCCCAGTTGTTCCTGAAAAACGGCCCCGCTGCCGGCGAACATTATTCCCAGTCCCACCAAAAGCATGCCCATGCTTAAGCAATCCACCACCGCAGCCGGACCCCGGCCCAAAAGATGTTCCAGCACCTCGCGGTAACCAGTGGACTTGAGCCGCACGGCGGTGGTCTGGACCACAACCCCCAGATAGACAAATAGGGCGGTGGCGAGAGCCACACCCCAGAGTCCCCGGAGGCCGAAGACCGCGAAGAACTGCAGGATTTCCTGACCCGAGGCAAAGCCGGCCCCAATCACTCCACCGATGTAAAGAACCGCCACTTTCAGGCTGCCGCTGCGCAAATCAGGACACCTCAAGGCATGTTATGCCCTGCCTTTTCGGTATAACCGTTCCTGGTGACGGCAATAAATATATTACTTAATTGTGTACACGAAGGGAGAACCATCCATGAAAAAAACCACCCTCTACAAGATTGAAAATGATACCGCCCAGACGCGGATTCACATAGACGACCCGAACGCGCCGGCCAAGGTGGCCGACAAGCTTGGACGCCACCTCGAGCACGTGGACAAGGGCAGGCCGGTGATCCTGCTGTGCATCGGTTCGGACCGCTCAACCGGCGACAGCCTCGGACCCCTGATCGGTTCGGGCGTGGAAAGCCTGGACCAGAATTTCTTCCGGGTGTACGGAACGCTCGCGCAACCGGTTCACGCCACGAACCTGCAGGAAGCAATGGAAACCATCAGCCGGAAATATGCCGATCCGTTCATTATCGCGGTGGACGCCTGCCTCGGCAGACTGGAGAGTGTCGGTTGCGTCAATATCGCCGCGGGCGCCTTGCGGCCCGGCGCCGGTGTAAAAAAGGAGCTGCCGCCCGTGGGCGACGTCCATATTACAGGGGTGGTCAATGTCGGCGGCTTTATGGAGTTCACGGTGCTCCAGAACACCCGGCTGAATATGGTAATGCGCATCTCCGACGTGGTCTGTACCGGCTTGAGGCTGCTGGCATCCCAACAGAGGCCGCCTGTAATTACCGAACCGGGCCTGCATGAGGCCGGAATAGCCGGAACCCAGGCTATATAAGCCTGGGTTCCGGGGTCGCGATCTTGGAAATCCTTTCGACTTGGCTGAATATCTCCTCCGGGGTTTTGCCCTCGGCATTGACCACGGGCACCTTGAGCGCCCGCTCCTGCACCCCGGTGAAATCACGGGTGGCCCCCGAGATTACGAGCGCCACCGATTTGTCCGCCTCGTCCGGAGCCACGACCGTGTAGCCCCGCCGGTGAAAGAAGTCGTCCAGTCCGGTCAGGCCCTCGGCGATCGCCACTCTCTTTCGCAAGAAACTTCACCTCCGTCGCCCTTATTATGTGGGCGGCGGGCGCTTTTATGCGTTTCGGCCGGCCCGGAGCAGGCCGATGACCTCCTGGTCCGAATTCTGGTCGAAGTGGAGATAGAATTGGCCCACGGCGTAGAAATCTTCCGGAGCCTCCAGGCACACCAGCTGATCGACCTCCGGCCTCAGGTGTTCCAGGGTCTCCGGGGGGGCCACGGGCACACCCAGTATTACCCTTCGCGGCCCGGCGCGCCTTAAGGACCGCAGGGCGGCGAGCACCGTGTACCCGGTGGCGATGCCGTCGTCAATCAGGATGACGGTCCGCCCGGTTAACGCGGGAGGAGCGCCGGACCCGCGGTAAAGGGCCGTACGACGCTCAATCTCCTTGATTTGCTGCCGCACCTGGCCTTCAAGGTCCTCTGCTTTCAACCTCAATCTCCGGAGCAACTGCTCGTTATAGATCACGGTGCCGTCCTGGGTTACCGCGCCCACGGCCAACTCGGGATTACCCGGGGCACCGATCTTGCGCGGCACAATAACGTCCAACGGGAGGGCCAGCTCCGCGGCCACCACCGCGGCCACCACCACCCCGCCGCGGGGAATACCGAGCACCAGCCCGCCGGGCAAATCTTCCTCCGCCAACCGGGCCGCCAGCCGCCGACCCGCGTCCACCCGGTCCCGAAACACCGAACCACCTCCTCCCTCCGAAAATAGACCTTATCCCTCCGAAAAAAGGGTCGAGTAGATGTGAGTCTCTTCCAGCCAGACGGCGACGGGGACGGCAGGCTTATCCGTCACCTGGGGGAGCGTTCTTCATCGCCCGCCCGACGGCTTCCTGTTCCTCGGTGCTGAACTGGTAGGCCGACCGGCCGCCCTCCACCGGTTTCCCGTAGGAAAACGAAGCGTTCTGCGAATGCAGGGCGGTCAGGATCACGCCGTCGCCCTTGCCGTCCAGGATAGCGCACGAGTAGCTGAGATCGCCGCCCACACCTTCAAAGGCGCAGAAGCGGAGCATCACCGGAGTCCTGGCGCAACCCGCCAGGGTTTCATCTGCGGCCCTCTGCCAGGCCGCCACGCCGTCCAGCTTGCGGTTTATTTCTTCGATATTGAGGGCGAATGTGTTGACCAACTCGTCCAGGCTGCCCCGGTCAGTCAGCCGCAGCAACTGGGACAAACGGCGCAACCGCCCGGCCATGCGGCGATGGGCCAGCAGAAGAACAATGTTCAGAAGGGCCAGCAGCCCCACCATTCCAATCAAGATCTCGAAAGTGCCCGCAGGCAATTCATTCCACTCCTTATCGGGCGTTCAGGCCCCGTTTGACGCGCACCCCCGGGCTGCCCTACACTGCAACTCCGGAAGCGGTACGCTAAACTGCGGCAATCTCTGCGTTTGACACGCACCCCCGGACTGCTCTACACTGCAACCGGGAGGCCGGATGACCAGTGTCTGGAAACGACGAACGTGTCCGCGCCATAATCAGGAAACTCGACGGTGTGGTCGTGGCGCTGTCGGGCGGAGTTGACTCGGCCGTAGTGCTGTGCCTGGCCCGGGAAGTGCTCGGAGAGCGGGTGGCGGCCGCTACGGCCGTGGGCGAAATCTACGCCCGCGCCGACCGGCGGCGGGCTCTCGCCCTGACGGCCCGGCTGGGAGTTCATCACCTCGAATTCCCGGGCGGTCAACTCGCCGATCCCCTGTTTTTGGCCAACCCCCGCGACCGCTGCTACCGGTGCAAGTCGCTTTTGTTCCAGACCTTGCGGGACATTACCCGCACCAAAGGCCTCACTGGTATTATCGACGGAACCAACGCCTCAGATGCGCGCGAATACCGTCCGGGACTGCGGGCCGCGGCCGAGTTCGGCGTCGTCAGCCCCCTGCTTCAGGCCGGGGTCGAAAAAAAGGATGTCCGCTCCCTGGCCTTTCGCTTGGGTCTGGACTTCGGAAACGAGCCGCCGGAGAGCTGCCTGGCCACCCGCATTCCCTACGGCGACCCGCTCACGCCGAAGAAACTGGAACAAGTCCGGGCCGGCGAAGAGTTTTTGCGCGCACTCGGGTACTCTACGGTACGGCTCCGCCACCACGGGGAGCTGGCCCGGATCGAGGTCGACCCGTCCGAGTTGACCCGGTTGGTGACCCCGCCCCATCGGGACCTGGTCCTCGATCACTTGCGGACCCTCGGCTTTACTTTCGTCACCTCCGACATCGCCGGCTACCGGACGGGAAGCTTCGATGGGGAGTCCTGACAAAGCGCGTCGAACCCTGCACTCATTATAATGGGGGCGCACACCGTGAACAAGAAAAAATTGGCGGCCATCCTCCAGGACGTGGCACCGGGCCGCGTGACGGTGGAGGCGGCCGTCGAGGCGCTCCGGATCCTGCCCTGCGAGGAACTCGGCTTTGCCCGCCCGAATCATCACCCTGGCCGGTGCCATTATCCGCTCCGGAAGGAATGAATGACGTGCGCCTCCTCTTCTGGGATTGTTTTGCCGGAATCAGCGGGGACATGGCCCTGGGTTCCCTGCTTGACGCCGGAGCCCCGCCCGACGAGGTTCGGGCCGTGCTCTCCGGACTCCCTCTCGAAGGTTGGACGCTGGAGTTGCGCGAGGAGAAACGAGGCGGCCTGCGGGCCACCAAGGTCAAGGTGCTCACCGGCCGGGAACAGCCCGAACGCCGCCTGCCCGACATCCTGGAGATCATCCGGGCCGGCGGGCTGCCGGAACCGGTGGCCCGTGACGCGACCCGGGTTTTCGCCCGCCTGGCCCGGGCCGAGGCCCGGGTCCACGGCGTCTCTCCGGACCGGGTCCACTTCCACGAAACGGGCGCGGTGGACGCTATCGTCGAAGTCGTCGGCACAGTCGCCGCCCTGTATTTGCTGCAGGTGGAGCAGGTGCGGCTCTCACCCCTGCCGCTGTCCAGGGGCTTCGTGCAGTGCGCCCACGGCACGCTCCCGGTGCCGGCCCCCGCCGTACTCGAGCTCATCCGCGGCTTGCCAACCCGCCCCGCCGCAGTCGAGGCGGAACTGGTCACGCCGACGGGCGCAGCCCTGGCCGTCACCCTGGCTTCGACGGCCGGCGGCTTCCCGAGCCTCATCGTCGAAGAGGTCGGGTACGGAGCCGGGACCGCGACCCTTCCCTTCCCGAACCTATTGCGGGCGGTGCTGGGCCGGGCCGGACCGCCGCTGCCAAGCCGCCTCCGGACGGAGGGGCAAGTCACCGTCCTGGAAACGGTGCTGGACGATGTCAATCCCGAACACCACCCGTACGTCCTGGAGCGGCTCCTGGCCGCCGGAGCGCTGGACGCGTACCTGACCCTCCTGATTATGAAAAAGGGCCGTCCGGGGATCAAGCTGACGGTCATCGCTGACGCGGATGAATGGAATTCATTGGTGACGGTTATACTGAAGGAAACCGGCACGCTGGGCCTACGTGTGCGCCGTGAGGACCGGGTTGTTCTGGACCGCCGGATGCTGACGGTGGACACGGCTTACGGTCCGGTACGGGTGAAGATGGCCCTGCTGGATGGCCGGGTGCTGCGGTTGAAGCCCGAATTCGAGGATTGCCGCACGTGTGCGCTCCAGCACCGCGTCCCGTTACGCACCGTCAGCACGGCGGCTGAACGGGCGGCGGAAGCCCTGCTGCAGCACGAGGGCTTGCCCGCTGAGCAGCAAGAATAATGCCCTGGGATCCAAGAACGGCCCGGGCTCCACTGACCGGGCGACCTGTATCTAGCTAGGGCAGGCGGTAGCTTTCCTTCATCCGCCGGTAGCGCGCGTGGGTGTCGGGGCTGATCTCGCCGAGGGGAAGGCGGTCGAGAACCGGCAAAAGCTCCCGGAGCGCGGCCCCCCGCACCATCCACTGGCAGTAGTCCCGCCCGCCGTGCCGGTACGGACCGTACAGGCGCGAACCGGGAACCACCTGCATGAGCCATTCAAAGAGGGGCCGGTTCCGGGAGTGCATGCGCACCGTGATATGCGCTTGGCGGCCGTCGCCGCCGAAGTGCCCCTCGCCGATCAAGATGCCCAGGAGAAGCCCCTGTTCCAGCTCACGCATCTTTCCCACCAACTTGTTTCACCGTCATGTTCTACGTGAAACATAGGCCAGCCTACCGCCATTGCAATCCGTCATTCAGCCCACCCATGTTTCACCGCCATGTTCTACGTGAAACGCCCACGGTGGCAGTCACTACCGCCAGCGTAAAAGATCTCGCCCATTTGTTTCACCGTCATGTTCTACGTGAAACATAGGCCAGCCAATCCAGCACTTCTTCAAGTTCGCGTTCGTTCCGGTAGCGGATTTCAAGGCGCCCCTTGTTCCGGTCGCCGCGGATGTTCACCCGCGGGGCAAGCGCACCGGCACGCTCCCGCAGCAGGTTCCTCAGGCCGTTTTCCGTGCGGCTCCTTGGCCCCCCTCCGGAGGGGGAGGGCTGAGCGGCCACGTTCCGCACCTCTTCCTCCAGCGCCCGCACCGACAGGCCCCGGGCCACCGCCCGCTGCGCCAGCTCAACCTGACGGGCGGCGTCATCCAGCGCCCCCAACACCCGGGCGTGCCCGGCGGTAAGCGCCCCCGAACCGACGGCCTCCTGCACCGGCAAGGGGAGAGAAAGCAGGCGCAGGGTATTGGTCACGTGCACGCGGCTCTTACCCACCCGCCGCGCCACCTCCTCCTGGGTCAGGTCGAACTCATCCACGAGTCGCCGGTAGGCGACCGCCTCTTCCAGCGGGTTCAGGTTCTCCCGCTGAATGTTCTCGATCAGCACCGCCATTGCGACTTGCGCTTCGGGCAACTCCCGGACCAGGGCCGGGATACTGCTTTTGCCCAGCGCCACAAAGGCGCGCAGGCGCCGTTCCCCGGAGATCAGCTCGTACCCGTCCCCGGACTGCCGGACCACCACCGGTTGCACCAGCCCCACTTCGGCGATGGACGCCGCCAGTTCGGCCATGCGCTCCTGGTCGAACACTTGGCGTGACTGGCGGGGGTTGGTCCGTATCCGGTCCACGGGTATCTCCCGCAGTCCTTCTCCGGCCGCCGCGGCCGCCTCCACCCGCAATCCGGGCAACAGGGCGTCCAGCCCTCTTCCCAGGGCTCTTTTCTTACCCACGTTCCATCACTTCCTTTGCCAGATCGCCGTACACCTCGGCCCCCCGGCATTTCGGATCATATACCACCACGGGTATACCGAAACTGGGCGCCTCACTCAGCCGCACATTGCGCGGAATAATCGTCCGGTAAACCTTGTTTCCGAAATGCCGTTTGACCTCTTCCACCACCTGAATAGCCAGGTTCGTGCGCCCGTCGAACAAGGTCAGGAGCACCCCCTCGATCTCAAGCCTCGGGTTGAGCCGGCGCTGCACCAGTTGTACGGCGCTCATCAAGTGACTTAAGCCTTCAAGGGCATAGTACTCGCACTGAATGGGAATCAGGACCGAATCGGCGGCGCCCAAGGCGTTTAGGGTCAGAAGCCCCAGTGAGGGGGGGCAGTCGATCAAGGTGTAGTCGTAGCCGCCGCGGACTTTGCCCAGCGCCTTTCTCAGGAGGAGTTCCCGCTCCGGCATGCCCACCATCTCAATCTCCGCCCCGGCCAGTTGCAGCGTGGCCGGCACCACGTCCACGCCCGCAACGGACGCGCAGGCGTGCGTCACGTTACGCAGGGGATCCCCGGTGATCAGGACGTTGTAGATGCACCGCTTAAGGCTGTTCCGGTTCAACCCCGTGCCGCTGGTGGCGTTGCCCTGGGGATCGATGTCCACCAGCAGCACCCGCTTGCTGTTGAGTGCCAGGGCCGCGGCCAGGTTCACGCAGGTGGTGGTTTTGGCCACGCCGCCCTTCTGGTTTGTGACCGCGATAACCTTGCCCAAGAACTGACCTCCCGCGACAGGATCAGGGTGTATGCCGACCCGCGGATTCCAGGCGGGGCTAAAACCGGTGTTCAACACCGCTAATTCCACAGGCGGTTATGAAAATCCTGCCGCAACCGGCCCCGGTCTACAGGGGACGTTTGGCGGCCGCTCCCGCGCGCCGCGGAAAACGTTCCGGGGTAGAGGCCGTCTTCTCGATCACCACCAGAGAACGCCGGTCCTCCACGCCGGGCAGTTTAAACTCCAGAACTTCGCGCACCACACCCCCCAGAACAGCCAAGGCGTGCCGCGCCCGGGCCAATTCGGCTCCGACCGCAGGCCCCTTGTAGGCCACCAAGACGCCCGGCACCTGCAAAAACGGCAGGCAGTACTCGCCGAGAACGCTCACCGGGGCGAGGGCCCGCGCCACGGCCCAGTGATAATTCCCCCGGTGGGCCGGATCCCGCCCGGCTTCCTCGGCCCGCATGCCCGTCACCAACACGCCCTCCAGGCCCAGTTCCCGGACGGTGGCTTCCAGAAAGCCGGCCTTTTTCCGGCTGGACTCCAGAAGCGTCAGTTCCAGTTCCGGCCGGACGATCTTTAAGGGCAGTCCGGGAAATCCGGCCCCGCTGCCCACGTCTATGATCCGTTTGCCGACCGCCGGGTCGATTACCTGAAGGCCGGCCAGGGAGTCCAGGAAATGCTTCACCACAATCTCTTCCGGGATGGTGATCGCGGTCAGATTGAGCCGGGCGGACCCGGCGGACAGGCAATCCGCCAATCGGGAAAACAAAGCCGCCTCGCGGTTATCCAGTTTCAGACCCCAGCTTGCCGCCCCTTCCCGAAGGAGGCCGAGCGCTTGCGGATCCATCCCTTTCTTCCTCCTCCCGGCGGCGCCTCTTCTCCAAGTACACCAGCAACACCGCGATGTCCGCCGGGCTTACCCCGGAGATACGCCCGGCCTGGCCGACGGACACAGGCCTGATTTCCGCCAGCTTTTGGGCCGCCTCGCTTGAAAGACCGCGGACTTGTGCATAATCAAGATCAGTCGGTATCCGCCGCGCTTCCAGCTTTTCAAACCGCAAAACCTGGGCCGCCTGCTTCTGGATGTAGCCGGCATACTTGACCTGGTTTTCCACTTCCGACGCTACGTCCGGCGCCGTCCCCGGATCGGCCGCTCCGAGCCCCGCCAGGTCGGCATACCGGATTTCCGGCCGCCGCAACAGCTCGGACAGGCGGCACGGCCTGGACAGCGGCGCTGACCCCCGGGCGGCCAGCCAGTCCTGCACCCGGCCCTCCACCGGCACCACGGTCCGGTCCAGGCGTTCCAGCTCGGCCTGCACCTGGTCGCGCTTGCGCGCGAAGCGTTCGTAGCGCCTCCCGGTAACCAGCCCGATCCGGTGGGCCCGCTCGGTCAGCCTTAAGTCCGCGTTGTCCTGGCGCAAGGCCAGCCGGTACTCGGCCCGCGAGGTAAAGATCCGGTAGGGCTCCCGGGTGCCCTTGGTGACCAGATCATCGATCAGGACCCCGATGTAGCCTTCCGCGCGGCTGATCTCCAGGGGCTCTTTGCCCTTCACGAACTGGGCGGCGTTGATTCCGGCCACAATTCCCTGCGCCGCCGCCTCTTCGTAGCCGGAGGTCCCGTTGATCTGCCCGGCCAGAAAAAGCCCTGAGACCGCCTTCGTTTCCAGCGTGGGCGCCAGTTGCGTCGGTACCACGTAGTCATACTCAATGGCATAGCCGTAGCGGACGATCTGGGCCTTTTCCAGCCCCGGCAGGCTGCGGACCAACATCAGTTGCACGTCCTCGGGCAGGCTGGTGGACATCCCCTGCACATACATTTCGTTCGTATTGAGGCCCTCGGGTTCCACAAACACCTGGTGGCGCTCCCGGTCCGCAAACCGCACCACCTTGTCTTCGATGGAAGGGCAGTACCGGGGCCCCGTGCCCTGAATGATCCCGGCATACAGCGGGGAACGGTCCAGGTTTTCGCGGATGATCTCGTGCGTCCGGGCGGTGGTATAAGTCAACCAGCAAGGCACCTGGATCCGCTTCTGGTCACGCAAGTCCGCCGCAAAGGAAAAGCCCGGGCCGTCTTCGTCGCCGTGCTGAGGGGCCATCCGGGAAAACTCCACCGTGCGCCGGTCGATCCGCGGCGGCGTACCGGTCTTGAAGCGCCCCAGTTCAAAGCCGTTGTCCCGAAGGTTTGCCGCCAGGCCAACCGCGGGGAATTGCCCGTTGGGGCCGCCCTCATAGCTGGTCTCTCCGACCAGGATGCGCGACCGCAGGTAGGTGCCGGTGGTCACGATCACCGCCGGCGCCAGAAAGCGCGCCCCGGTACGAGTAACCACGCCCCGGGCCGCGTTCCCGTCCACAATGATCTTTTCCACCATCGCCTGCTTCAGGTCGAGAAGGGGCTGGCCCTCGACGGCCGAACGCATGCCCTCCTGGTAGAGCCTCTTGTCGGTTTGGGCCCGCAGGGCCCGCACCGCCGGGCCCTTGCCCGTGTTCAGCATCCTTACCTGGATCGCCGCCCGGTCTGTGTTCCGGCCCATTTCGCCCCCCAGGGCGTCGATTTCGCGCACCAGGTGGCCCTTGCCCGGCCCGCCGACCGCCGGGTTGCAGGGCATCAAGGCCACGAAATCAATGCTCAGCGTGAGCAACAGGGTGCGGCAGCCCAGGCGCGCCGCAGCCAGCGCCGCCTCACACCCGGCGTGCCCGCCGCCGATCACGATCACCTCATACTTCCCCGCCGTGTACGCCATTGTTCCACCTACTTGCCGATACAAAAATTGCTGAAAATCCGGTCCAAAAGGTCCTCGGCGGCCGTCTCGCCCGTGATGGCCCCAAGCGCCTCCAGAGCGTTCCGGATGTCGATCGCCGCCATCTCCAGGGGCATCCCCGAGACCACCGCCGACCCGGCTTCCGCGAGGTGGCGCCCCGCCTGCTCCAGGGCGTGCTGGTGCCGGACGTTCGAGACAAGCACGGTGTGCTGTCCGGTCACCCGCCCGCCAAGGACCAGACCGGCAATCGTTTCTTCAAGCTCCGCCAGGCCGCGGCCTTCAGTCACCGCCGCCTTCAAAACCGGTCCGTCCACCAGGGCGCGTACGGCCTCCGGATCGATTCCGGCCGGCGCCAGGTCGACCTTGTTAATCAGAACCACCGCCGGTTTCCCGTGGACCAGCGCCAGTACCCGGCGGTCCTCGTCCTCCAGTCCGGTGGCGGCGTCCAAAACCACCACCACCAGATCGGCCCCGGACGCCGCGTCCCGGGTCCGGGCCACGCCCAGCCGCTCCACGGTGTCCGTGGTCTCCCTTAAGCCGGCGGTATCCAGCAGGCGCACCGGCAGACCCTTAATGTTGACCGTTTCCTCGATGACGTCCCGGGTGGTGCCGGGTATGTCGGTGACAATGGCCCTCTTTTCACGGAGCAGGGCGTTGAGCAGGGAAGACTTGCCCACGTTCGGTTTCCCAACGATGGCCACCCCCAGCCCTTCCCGGTACACCCTTCCCGCCTCGGCCCCTTCCAGAAGTTGGGCGCAATCATTTTCAAGCGCGGCCAGACGATCAGCCAGCGCTTCCAGTCCGGTTTTCGGCACGTCGTCTTCTTCCGGAAAATCAATGCTGGCCTCAATTTCGGCCAGCACCTGCCACAGGGATTCCCGTACCGCCCCGATTCTATCCGATAGCGCACCGCGCAACTGGCTCAGCGCCACCTGAAGCCCGGAGCCCGTCCGCGCCCGGATCACGTCCAGAACGGCTTCCGCCTGGACCAGGTCCAACCGCCCGTTCAAAAAGGCTCGCTGCGTGAACTCCCCGGGTGTGGCCAACCTGGCCCCGCAATCCAGCACCAACTTGAGGATCCGCTGCAGGGCCAAGACCCCGCCGTGGCCGTTGATTTCCACCACGTCTTCCCGGGTGTAGCTCTTTGGGGCGCACATCACGGACACCAGTACCTCGTCAACGGTTTCCCCGGTTCCCGGATCGACCACATGCCCGTAGTACATCTGGAAGCGGCCCGCCCGCCATTCTCTCCTTCCCGCCGGCCTGAATACCCGGCCGGCCACGTCCAAGGCGCCGGGTCCGCTGATCCGGATGATCCCGATGCCCCCTTCTCCCGGCGGCGTGGCCACGGCGGCGATGGTGTCGTGCAGCAACCGTTCCCGCACCTACTTTCGGGGAGCGATTATAATCTTGCGGAAGGGCTCTTCTCCTTCACTGAAGGTGTAGATATCGTCCCTTCCCCGGAGTGTCATGTGGATGATCCGCCGTTCCTGCGGGCTCATTGGCTCCAGCACCACGCTCCGCCCGCGCCGTCCGGCCTTTTCGGCCAACTTGACCGCCAACTTGACCAGGGTGTCTTCCCGCTTTTTGCGGTAGCCCTCCACATCCAGGACGATCTTCCGGCGCTCGGCCTGATCCTTGTTCGCCGACAGGTTTAAGAGATATTGCAAGGCGTTCAGCGTTTCGCCCCTTCGGCCGATCAGGACGCCCAAGTGCTTGCCTTCCAGGCCGACACTGATCTCTTCGTCTTTCTCCTCCACCACGATGTCCGCTTGCACGCCCATTGCGCCGACGACCTGTTCCAGAAAACCGCGGGCCCGGTCGGTAACGGTCTCCTTCACCACCACGCGGACCCGGGCCGGGCGGCTTCCCAACAAGCCCAGAAAACCCCTGGACGCCTCTTCAAGGACTTCAATTTCGACGCGGTCGCGCGCCACCCCAAGTTGTCTAAGCGCCTCCTCGGCCGCCTCCTCCACGTTTTTTCCGCTTCCTTCGATTGCCTTCACCCTGAGCCGTTCCCTCCTTGCTTCGCTTGCCCTTGCCGCTGGTTTGTCTCGCCGTCCCGGCCCGATCCGCCGCCGGGCGCTTCGCGCCCGGCCCCTCACCGGAGGCCGGCGCCCCAACCTCTGCCGCCGCCGGGGCCGTCACCAGGCGCGATTTCTCCCGCTCCTGCTCAATAGCCGACCGGTCCGCGAGGATTTGCTTGTTGATGAAAGACTGCTGGACGATACTGACCAGGTTAAATGTCACCCAGTAGACCGACAGGCCGGCCGGAAGCGTGGCGCTGATCCAGCCGATAAACACCGGCATTACGGTGAGCATCACCTTTTGCATTTGTTCCTGGCTCGGGTTGCCGCCGCCTTTGTTTATCGACATCGTCAGCTTGAACTGGACGAAGGTGGTCACCGCCGCCAGTACCGGCAGGATGAACAGCGGATCCGTGAGGCTCAGATTTTCCACCCACAGGAACCCGGCGTGGGCCGGGTTGACGTAGGCAAAATTCCATAAGGCTTGGTACAGGGCGATCATGAACGGCAACTGCACCAGGAGCAAGAGACACCCCGACATCGGGTTGACCTTCCGCTCCTTGTAAAGTTCCATGATCTTGGTCTGCATCTGCTGCTTGTCTTTGCCGTACCGGTCCTGGATGGCCTTGATTTCCGGCTGCAGTTGGGACATCTTGGCCATGGAGCGCATCTGAATCCGTGTGATCGGGTGCAGTAAGAGCTTAATTAAGATGGTCAGCAAAATGATCGCTATACCGTAGCTGGGCAGGCCCATACTCACCGTAAGGTGGTACAGCCAGTTGATCAAGGCGGTCATGCCGTCGATTAAAGCTGCAAACAACTCTTAACCCCCAAGAAAAGACTTAAGCCGGATCGTAACCACCCGGCGAAAACGGATGACACCGCAGAATGCGCCGCACCGCTTTCAACCCGCCGCGCACGAGACCGTACTTGCCGATCGCCTGTACGGCGTACTCGGAACATGTGGGGTAAAACCGGCACGTTGACGGAAACAACGGTGAAACAGCCATTTGGTATCCCTTTATCAACCCGATGGCCAGTTTTCGCGGCCCATTCATTTTAAGCTTCCCACCAATTTCAACAAGCTGCCCGCCAGCACCTGATGGTCACATTCCGCAGCCGGGGGCCGGGCCACTATCACGTAGTCGTATCCCGAAGGAAATGCTTCCTGGTTCAGCCGGCAGATCTCCTTCAGGCGGCGCCGTACCCTGTTCCGCACGACGGCGCCCCCCAACTTCCTACTCACCGTTACGCCGAAACGCCGCCGCCCGCTCCCATTGGCCGCTCGGTATACCACCAGCAACCGGTCGGAACTATATCTGCCGCGGGCAAACACCTGGCGAAACTCCCGGTTCTTCTTAATGGTGATTATTCCCATTAACCAAGTCCTGCATCCTCAAGAGTTCTTCCCCGGCAACAAGAAAGCCAACTCAGGCCGTAAGCACTCTTCTGCCTTTTGCCCGCCTGCGCCTGATCACGTTTCGCCCGGATCCGGTCCGCATGCGGGTTAGAAATCCGTGTAAGCGTTTTCTTTTTCTCTTTTTGGGTTGATAGGTCCGTTTCATTGACTTACACCTCCGGGCATTTCTGGAAACCGATCAGGAGTCACCGTTCATTATAATTTATTCTTCCGACCCCAGTCAAGGCGTCCAAATTCCCTCGCCCCGCCACGCCACGGTTTTTTGGCGGCGTTTTGCACTCGTTGCCAAACCGTAAAGAATCTGGTATCCTTATGTTTTAAGATATTGTTTCCGGGTGGTCTAGGCCATTCAGGAGCGTTTGAACATACTTACTCGGATAGATGTGCACCAGCGAGTTTTTTCCGGGAGGCCGTTATGATTCCAGCCGAAATAGAGTCTATCTGGAAGCAACTGATGCAGGGTCTTGAGAAGTCGGTGAACCGGCAGTCTTACAACTACTGGCTCAAACCGCTGCGTCCCGCGGCTTACCACAATAACACCCTGCTGATTGAAGTACCCAATCATTTTTCCCGTGATTGGCTGCACGAACGCTACGCGCCTCTACTTAAGCATTCTTTTGAAAACCTGGCCGGACATGAAGTGGCCATCAAGTTTCTGCTGACGCGTGAAGTGCCGGAAGTGGAAAAATACCTCGCCAAACCATCAGATAAGCTTCCCACCGATCTTTCGGCACTTAATCCGAAGTACACTTTTGACTCTTTTGTGGTCGGCAACAGCAACCGGTTCGCCCACGCCGCTTCGTTCGCGGTCGCCAACACCCCGGTCAAAGCCTATAACCCGCTGTTTTTGTACGGCGGCGTGGGTTTGGGAAAGACTCACCTCATGCATGCCGTTGGACACCATATTCTCGGCCATCACCGGCGCTACCGGGTGGCATACGTTACGTCCGAGCGTTTCACCAACGAACTGATTAACGCCATCAAAAACGACCAAACCCCACAGTTTCGCAGTAAGTACCGCAGCACCGACATTTTGTTGGTTGACGACATCCAGTTCGTGGCCGGCAAAGAACGCACCCAGGAGGAGTTTTTCCACACTTTCAACAGCCTTTACGAGGATGCCAAGCAGATTGTGATTTCGAGCGACCGGCCGCCCAAAGAGATTCCAATGCTGGAAGAAAGGCTGCGTTCACGCTTTGAATGGGGATTGATCGCCGATATCCAGCCTCCCGACCTCGAGACCCGGATCGCCATTCTCCGCAAAAAGCTTCAGTTTGAAGAAAACGGTCTCGTTCCCGATGAGACTATTCTTTTTATCGCCGACCGAATTCAAGCCAACATCCGGGAACTGGAAGGGGCACTTATCCAAGTCTCTGCCCACGCTTCCCTGAACCAGTCCACCGTGTCTCCGGAAAAAGCGGCCGAAATATTAAAAGGCATCCTGCCGCCGCACCAACCTAAGCAAATTACCTGCTCCCTCGTTCAGCAGGTGGTGGCCGGCTACTACAAGCTGCGGCCGGAGGACTTGAAGGCCAAAAAAAGGACCCGAATCGTCGCCTATCCGCGCCAGATCGCCATGTACCTGACCCGTGAACTGACCAATCTCTCTCTCCCCAAGATTGGGGACGAATTCGGAGGGCGGGATCATACCACCGTCCTGCACGCCTGTGAAAAGATTAATCAGCAAATCCAAAACGATCCCAACGTCCAGGAAATAATCAACGAATTGATCCAGCTTATCCAGAAACCATAAACAGTCTTGTCCACACCGCCGGTGCGGAGGACCATCCGGGACGGAAGCGATTTTGCACACAATCACCAGCACTTACTACTGGAACTACTGGTTGATCCAATATAAGATTTATCCCAACGTCTGGAGGTAGTGAGACCGATGCAATTCCAGACCACACGCGAAAACCTCCTGGCGGGTGTTACCACCGTGGTGCGCGCGGTGAACCCGAAAAGCCCGGTAGCGGTCCTTTCGGGGATTCTCTTTGAGGCGGCGACCGGGGGGATGAGCGGCCAAGACCAGGTGTCACTGACCGGCAGCAATTTGGATCTTACGATTTGGCGGACCATTCCGGCTCAGGTGACCGATCCCGGAGCTTATGTGATTGGTGCGCGGCAATTGGCGGAAATAGTGCGCCGCTTGCCCGACGTTCCAGTTGTAGTCACGGCCGACAGCGAGAGGAACTCCGTGGAACTAAGCTACGCAAACAATTATGCGCGGCTCAACGGCTTTCACGCCGCCGAGTTCCCGCGGCTGGCCGACCGTTCACGCGCTGGTGCCGCCGGAGGCGGGGAGCGTCTTTCGATCACCGCCCCTTCCAAGCTTTTTCACAACCTCTTTCGCCGCGTGATCTACGCGGTTGGGACTGATGACCTACGCCCCATTTTCACGGGCGTTTTATTGGAAGTAGACGAGGGCGAGATCAGAACCGTGGCCACCGATACTCACCGGCTGGCTATGCACCGTGTGGACTATGAGGGTGAACCCGAAAACCGGAAAATGCAAGTGATTGTGTCGGGACGGGCTTTGGGGGAACTGGTTCGGGTGCTGTCTCAGGCCGAAGAGGAGTTGTTTGAACTCTCGATCACCGAAAGCTACGTAATGTTTTCGGTCGGCCCGATTCGAATTCTCTCCCGGCTGATTGTGGGTACTTATCCCGATTACCGGCAAATAATGCCAAGAGCTCACCACACCAAAGTTTCCGGGATTGAGGCGTCTATTTTGCTGCAGATGGTAGAAAGAGCAGCAACCCTGGCCCAAGACGGCTCACCGGTCATAAACCTGCAGTTGGGATCGGGTGTGCTGAAAATAACCGCCCAATCGGAGGCCGGCTCCATTCACGAGGAGATGCCGGTGGATCTGACCGGCCAGGAGTTGGAGATCAGTTTCAATGCCAAGTATCTCGAGGAAGCACTCCGCTGGTGTGAAAGTGCGCAGCTGGTTTTGGAGTTTCACGGTCCCGCCGGTCCGGTGATCATCCGCCCCCTTGGAGACCGTGATACCTACCTGGCCTTGGTGCTTCCGGTCCGCCTGTTCTAGGAGGGCGGGAATCTTTGCGCTTGCTGAGGATCAAAGCCGGGAACTTCAGGAATTTACGGCACCTGGACGTTCAGCCGTCGGCAGGCCTCAACGTTTTGCGCGGAAGAAACGCCCAAGGAAAGACCAACTTTATTGAGGCCGTTTTCTTTGCTTTGCGTGGGTATTCCTTCCGTTCCCAGCGCGAACGGGAACTGGTGACCTGGGACCAAAAAACCTCATTTGTGGAGGCTCTCCTGGAGGATAGGAACGGTCGTACCACAGTGCGGACGGAATTTGATTCGACCGGCAAAAGAGCCGTCTGGGCCGGAGAGCCGGTTGGAAAAGCGGAACGGGCAGGACGATTGGGGACGGTCCTCTTTACGCCCGCCGATCTTGACTTGGTGAAATGTGGGCCGCGTGAGCGGCGCCGGTTCTTGGATTTCGAACTGGGCGTTTTCGTGCCCGGTTATTTTAGCACGCTGCGGCTGTACAGGCGGGCGGTTGAACAGCGTAATCACCTGCTGCGGATGGGTGGTGGGAGCAAGTCCTTTGATACTTTGGAGCTGTGGACCGACCAGGTTTGTGAGTACGGCACGGTGTTACTGTCCGGGCGCCTGGAGATACTAAGGGAGTTTGCCCCGGCGGCTTGCCGGCTTTTTGGGGCCTGGGCCGGTGAAGAACTGTCCATCCGGTACCGCAGTTCGGTCGAACTTTCAAACGGGGCTCGAAAACCGGGAAGCGACGACCTCCGGCAGACACTGGCCGCCGTCCGCCGGGAAGAGGTGCGGGCCGGGCAGACCAAAGCCGGGCCGCATTTGGACGACCTCACCTTCCTGGTGAACGGGCGGGAAAGCCGGGTTTTTGCCTCCCAGGGTCAGCAGCGGTCGGTGGTCCTGGCGTTGAAGCTGGCCCAGGTCTTCCTGTGGCGGCGCCACACCGGTGAGGCTCCCGTGGTCCTGCTTGACGACGTATTGTCGGAATTTGACCGGGAGCGCCGTGATAAAGTGTTGGAAACGCTCCAAGACGACATCCAGGCGTTTATTACCGCCGGGGAAGCTGTTTTGGGCGCGGGTCGTGTGTTTTGCGTCCATTCTGGAAACATTCAGGAGGAGAGTTGAAAAAAAATGTTTTTGCACCTGGGAGCCGACGTGATGATTCCCAAACAAGACATCATCGCCATCCTGGACGTGTACACGGGCTTGGTGGACCCAACCCGGGATTTCCTGAAGATGGCCCGCAGCCAGGGTCTGGTGGAGACTATCGGCGAGCCGGAAAAAGTCCGGACGTACGTCATCACCACGGACACTGTTTACCTGTCACCCATCTCCTGCGGCACGTTGAAAAAGAGAACGGGATTGGCACATCCGGGACTCATTGACTTTTAAGCAGCTTATTTATCCCCGCTCCATTTTGTGGTAAAGTCAAACAAAAGAACGGGGATAGTGAAATCAAGGAGTGAATGGTTTGGAGAAAAACGGTTCGGAGTACCGGGCCGAAGATATTCAGGTTTTGGAAGGCCTGGAGGCGGTACGCAAGCGTCCGAGCATGTATATCGGGTCCGCCGGTCCAAAGGGTTTGCACCACCTGATTTTCGAAGTGGTCGACAACAGCGTCGACGAGGCGTTGGCCGGCTTTTGCGACTACATCGAGGTGGTCATCCACGCTGACAATTCGGTGACCGTCACGGACAACGGGCGGGGCATCCCGGTGGACATCCACCCGCAGGTGGGCCGCCCGGCCCTGGAGGTGGTCCTGACCAGGCTGCATGCCGGCGGCAAATTCGGCGGCACCCAGTACAAGATCTCCGGCGGCCTGCACGGCGTCGGCGTTTCGGTGGTCAACGCCCTCTCCAGCAGGATGGAGGTGGAAGTGAAGCGGGACGGGTACCGCTACCGCCAGTATTTCGAGCGCGGTCTGCCGGCCGGGGAAATGGAGCTTTTGGACGAGGCGATTGATACCGGCACCCGGGTGACCTTTGCCCCCGACCCGGATATTTTCGAGGAAGTGGAATTTCAGTACGACGTGGTGGCCAAGAGGCTCCGCGAGCTTTCCTTCCTGAACGCCGGCGTGACCCTGGTGCTCCGTGACGAGCGGGGCATCCACGCCGGTGGGTCCGTCCGCGAGAAGGTCTACCAGTACGCCGGGGGTATCCGGGATTTCGTGCGCCACTTGAATGTGCACAAGGATGTCCTCCCGGCGGACCCGGTGTACGTCGAGGACCACAAGAACGGCGTTTTGGTGGAAGCTGCCGTTCAATACGTGGTCAACTCCGACCGGGAACTGATCTTTTCCTACGCCAACACCATTCACACCATCGACGGCGGCGCCCACGAAGCGGGGTTCAAGTCGGCGCTCACCCGCACCATCAACGATTATGCCCGCAAATACAATCTGGTGAAAAACGATTCCCTGAGTGGCGAGGACATCCGCGAGGGTTTGACGGCCGTGCTCAACGTCAAGGTGCCCGAACCGCAGTTCGAGGGCCAGACCAAAACCAAGCTCGGCAACAGCGAGGTGCGGGGCGTGGTGGACTGGGTGGTGTCCCAGCGGCTGGCCGCCTACCTGGAGGAGCACCCGTCCGAGGCCAGGCAGATCGTGCAGCGGGCGGTGGTCGCTTCCAGGGCCCGGGAGGCGGCCCGGCGGGCGCGGGAGTTGACCAAGCGCAAGAGCCTGCTGGAGAGTTCGACCCTTCCCGGCAAGCTGGCCGACTGCTCCCGGCGCGATCCCCAGCATTCCGAGTTGTACCTGGTGGAGGGGGATTCGGCCGGCGGCTCGGCGAAGCAAGGCCGGGACCGGGAGTTTCAGGCCATTTTGCCGTTGCGGGGCAAGATTTTAAACGCCGAAAAAGCCAGGCGGGACAAGCTTTTGGGCAATGAAGAAATCAGGGCGCTGATTACGGCGATCGGCACCGGGTTCGGCGAGGACTTCGACCTGGCCAAAGCCCGCTACCACCGGATTGTGATCATGACCGACGCCGACGTGGACGGTTCGCACATCCGCACCCTGCTCTTGACCTTTTTCTACCGGTACATGAAGCCGCTGATTGACGCCGGGTACGTGTACATCGCCCAGCCGCCGCTCTACAAGGTCAGCGGCAAGGGTAGAAAAAACGGCGTTTACCTGTACAACGACCAGCAGCTGGAGCAGTTTTTTCGGGAAAACGGGCGGCAGAACTGGAGCATCCAGCGTTACAAGGGCCTTGGCGAAATGAACCCGGAACAGCTCTGGGACACCACCCTGGACCCGGGAAACCGGACGATGCTCCAGGTGACCCTGGAGGACGCCCTGGCCGCCGAGCTGCTTTTGTCCACCCTGATGGGCGAACAGGTGGAGCCGCGCCGGGAATTCATTCAGCAGCACGCCCGGGAGGTCAGAAACCTTGACGTTTAATCGGGAAAGCGGAGGGGGGCGGCTGATGAGCCGTCCCGTTCTTTCCGGCGGGGACCGGGAGGCACTTCGGCAGTTGCTCCTGACCCGCTC
Source organism: Bacillota bacterium (assembly GCA_040757205.1). Lineage (NCBI taxonomy): Bacteria > Bacillati > Bacillota > Bacillota bacterium. The sequence goes on along the minus strand of JBFLXL010000002.1, from coordinate 12,851 downwards.
CTTCCAGTTCGGGGAGTTCACCTTATCCTCCGGTAAGAAAAGCAGCTACTACTTTGACGGCAAGCAGGTTACGCTCCATCCTCAGGGGGCTTTGCTGACGGCCAAGGCGGTTTTGGAAAAGGTGTGGGGCAAACACGTGCAGGCCGTCGGCGGGCCGACCATCGGCGCGGACCCGATGGTCGGGGCGCTGGGAGTGGTCTGTGCGCTTGAGGGTGTCGACCTCGGGCTTTTCATCGTCCGCAAAGATCAGAAGGAACACGGCAAGTGTTCGCGCATTGAAGGCCGGAAGATAACGCCGGGAGAAAAGGTGGCCGTGATCGACGATGTCCTCACCACCGGCGCTTCCATTTTGACCGCCGTGGAAGCCGTCCGGGAAGCAGGAGGGCAGGCGGTACTGGCGGTGGTCCTGGTGGACCGCCTGGAGGGCGGGACCGAGACCCTGGAAGGACAGGGCGTTCCGGTCGCTCCCGTGTTTACGGTGCGGGATTTCGGCCTCTAAAAGGCTTGCAGTTATCCACAGAGTTATCCTCCGTATCCACAGGCCCGGAACAGCTTCGGCCGGGTAAAATCACCCCCTTTTCGGTTCAATCCGTCCCGCAACCACCAATCTTCCATAATTGGATAAAATAGGCAGCAAGGCCGAGCAGCAGGAAGCAGGTTTACGGCATCAGGCCCTGACCAAGTCCCAGGCCCAAATCCGCGGCTTGCCAGGACATGGTAAGATGATTCCAAAAAATGGTGGCCAGTCAACTGCATAAAAGCCCGGTCCGGCCGGCGCGACGGCGCAAGGCGTAAGCGTGATACGGGCATCAAAACCGGAGGCGGTGAGAAGGTTGCTGGAAATAAGCATAAGAAGGTTGAGCGCCTTCGTGGTTCTGGCCTTTGCGGCCGGAATCCTCCTGGAGCGCTGGTTGTCGCTTTCCGAGCCCGTAGCCCGGGTGGTCGGTCCGGTGGCGTCCTGGTTCGGTCCGCCGCTCCTGTGGCTTGCGGCCGGCATCCTGGCCGGGGTTGGGGGAATGATGTTCCTGCGGCGCCTGCGGGAGGCGGGCAGCCTGGACACGGTGCGCGGCCCGCGTTTCAAGCGGAACGGGGACCGCTTTTAGGGCCTCTTTTCACGGCCGAGCCATCTGGACGGCAACTCCCGGTTCAAAAACCGCTCCCGCCGCCCTTAAACCTAACCGTTTGGGTGCAGGACTTTTTTTGGTATAATGATAGTAATGGACGGGTTGCCGTAATCTGGACGGGGGAGTGAAGTGTTTGGCTGCCGACCCGGGAAAGATTGTGCCCATCGACATTAACGAAGAGCTGAAGCATTCGTACCTGGACTACGCCATGAGCGTCATCGTGGGGCGGGCGCTGCCCGACGTGCGCGACGGCTTGAAGCCCGTGCACCGCCGGATTCTATACGCGATGCAAAACCTGGGGCTGACCGCGGACAAGCCCCACCGCAAGTCGGCCTACGTGGTCGGCGAGGTGCTCTCCAAACTTCACCCCCACGGGGATGCCGCCGTGTACGACGCCTTGGTCCGGTTGGCGCAGGATTTTGCCTGCCGGTATCCCCTGGTGGACGGTCACGGGAACTTTGGTTCCATCGACGGGGACGCGGCCGCGGCCATGCGGTATACCGAGGTCCGGATGGCCCGGATCAGTCGGGAGATGCTGGCGGACATCGACAAGGAAACGGTGGATTTCATTCCGAACTACGACGGTACCGGGGAGGAGCCCGTGGTGCTGCCGTCCCGGATTCCGAACCTCCTGGTGAACGGCTCGGCCGGGATCGCCGTGGGCATGGCCACCAACATCCCGCCCCACAACCTCAAGGAAGTCATCGACGGCCTGGTGTACCTGGCGGACCATCCGGACGCCGAGCTTGAGGATTTGATGCGGTTCATCCCGGGACCGGACTTCCCGACCGGCGGGAAGATCATGGGCCGCCAGGGAATTGTGGAAGCTTACCGGACCGGGCGCGGTTCGGTCAAGATGCGCGGCCACGCCGAGTTCGAGAAAGCCGGTTCCCGGACCAGGATCGTGATCACCGCACTGCCCTACCAGGTGAACAAGGCGCGCCTGGTGGAGAAGATCGCCGCCCTGGTACGGGAGAAGAAGATTGAAGGTATTTCCGACCTGCGCGACGAGTCCGACCGCAAGGGAATGCGGGTCGTGATCGAACTGCGCCGGGAAGTCAACCCCGAGGTCACCTTGAACCTCCTTTACAAGCACACCCAACTCCAAGACAACTTCGGGGTGATCATGCTGGCCCTGGTGAACGGCCAGCCCCAGGTGCTGGCTTTAAAAGACGTACTCACCCACTACCTCGGACACCAGCGGGAAGTGATCACCCGGCGGTGCCGCTACGAACTCAATCAGGCTCAAGATCGCCTGCACATCGTCGAGGGATTGCGGATCGCGCTTACCCACCTGGACGCCGTGATCCGGACCATCCGCAAAAGCCGCGACGTGGCCGAGGCGCGCGCAAGCCTGATGACCAACTTCGGCTTGAGCGAAAAACAGGCCCAGGCCATTTTGGAGATGCGCCTGCAGCGGTTGACCGCGCTGGAACGGGATAAGCTCGAAAACGAATTCAACGAACTCCTGGCCGCTATCGAGCGCCTGGAGGCGCTGTTGGCCGACGAGTTTAAAATCCTAGCGGTCGTCAAAGAAGAGCTCTTGGCGGTGCGCGACAAGTTTGCCGATCGCCGCCGGACGGAGTTGGTGCCCGAGGACGCGGATTTCAACCCCGAGGACCTCATCCCGCAGGAAGACGCGGTGATCATCCTGACCAACGACGGGTACATCAAGCGCATGTCCCCCACGGTGTACCGCAGCCAAAGACGGGGCGGCCGGGGCATCGCCGGCGTGGAAACCAAGGTGCAGGATTTCGTCCGCCACTTGTTCGTCGGCAAGACGCACGATTACCTCCTGTTTTTCACCGAGCGCGGCAAGGTGTACCGGGTGAAAGTGTACGAGATACCGGAGGCAGGCCGGCAGGCCCGGGGGACCGCCGTGGTCAACCTGATATCGGTGGCGAACGGCGAGCGCGTGACCGCCGTCATCCCGGTGACCGAGTACACCGGGGATACCTTTTTGTTTATGGTCACCCGCAAAGGGGTCGTCAAAAAGACGGTATTGCGGGAATTCGATTCGGCGCGGCGTGACGGGCTGATCGCGCTCGACCTGGACGAGGGTGACGAACTGGTGGACGTGAAGATCACCGGCGGCCAGTCCGAGGTGCTCCTTGGGACCAGGAACGGCATGGTCATCCGTTTCCCGGAGGGCCAGGTCCGGCCCATGGGCCGCACGGCCCACGGCGTCCGCGGGATCAGCCTGCGGCCGGGCGACCTGGTGGTCGGGATGGACATCGTCGACCCGGAAGACCAACTGCTGGTGGTGAGTGCGAAAGGATTCGGCAAGGTGACGCCGGTGCGTGAGTTTCGGACCCAGTCCCGGGGCGGCTTCGGACTGATTGCCGCCCGCGTGTCCGGGCGCAACGGCCCCCTGGTGTCTTTGAGCCTGGTGGGCCGGGGTGAGGAGATCCTGATCGTCAGCAAGAGCGGGATTTTGATCCGGATGAAGATCCGGGAGATACCTCAATTCGGGCGCCAGGCCCAGGGCGTGCGCCTGATGCGTCTTGACCCGGGCGACGCGGTGGTGGCCGTGGCCTGGATTCTGCCTGAGGACGCGCCCCCGGGAGAATAAAAGCGTCTCAAAACTCTGAAACGGCCCTGACCACGGGGCCGGTTTTCATTTTTGAGGCGCGTTTGAGGCGTGCCGGGCGCTTGTTTTTCCCTGGGCGCTGGTATAAGATTAATGGCGAGAAAAGGCAGTCGGAGGCGCAAACCATGGTTGAGAAGGGTACTTGGACGGTCAAGAAGGGCCTGGCGGAGATGCTAAAAGGGGGCGTCATCATGGACGTCACCACTCCGGAGCAGGCCCGCATCGCCGAGGCGGCCGGAGCATGCGCGGTGATGGCCCTGGAGCGGGTGCCCGCGGACATCCGGGCGGCCGGCGGCATCGCCCGGATGGCGGATCCCACCGTGATCCAGAAGATCATGGAGACCGTAACCATTCCGGTGATGGCCAAGGTGCGGATCGGCCACTTCGTGGAGGCCCAGATCCTCGAAGCTCTGGGCGTGGACTATATCGACGAGAGCGAGGTGCTGACGCCGGCGGACGAGCAGTACCACATCAACAAGCACCCCTTCAAAGTGCCTTTCGTGTGCGGCTGCCGCAATCTGGGCGAGGCCTTGCGGCGCATCGCCGAGGGGGCGGCCATGATCCGGACCAAAGGCGAGCCCGGGACCGGGAACGTGGTGGAGGCCGTGCGGCACATGCGGATGGTGACGGATGAAATCCGCCGGGTGCAGTCGGCGCCGCGGGAGGAACTGGTGGCCGCCGCCCGGGAATTGGGGGCGCCGTACGAACTGGTGCTGCAGGTGGCCGAACTCGGGCGGCTTCCGGTGGTCAACTTCGCCGCCGGCGGGATCGCCACTCCCGCCGACGCGGCCCTGATGATGCAGTTGGGTTGCGACGGGATCTTCGTCGGGTCCGGGATTTTCAAGTCGGCAAACCCCGAGGCCCGCGCCCGGGCGATCGTGGCGGCGACCACCCACTACAACGATCCCCGGATCCTGGCCGACATCTCCCGCGACCTGGGCGAGGCGATGAAGGGCCTGGAGATCAGCACGATTCCGGAGCACGAGCGGATGCAGGAGCGCGGCTGGTGATGCTTAAAGTCGGGATTTTGGCGCTGCAGGGCGCCTTTCTGGAGCACGCCCGGGCGGTCGAGGCCTGCGGCGCGCTGCCCGTGGAAATACGCAAAGCCAGCCAGTTGGGGGAGTGCCGGGCGCTGGTCATTCCGGGCGGGGAGTCCACGGCCATCGGGAAACTGATGGCCGCCTTCGACCTGCTGGAGCCGGTGCGCCGGTTCGGGTGCGCAGGCCGGCCCATTTTCGGCACCTGCGCGGGGATGGTGCTGCTGGCCAAGGACATTGAAGGTTCCGGGCAGACCCGCCTGGGGCTCATGGACATCACGGTGCGGCGGAACGCGTTCGGCCGCCAGGTGGACAGCTTCGAGGCCGGCATCGACGTCCCGGTGCTGGGGCCGGAGCCGGTGCGCGGGGTGTTCATCCGGGCGCCCCAGGTGACGGTGGCGGGGCCGGGAGTGGAGACTCTGGCCTCCTTCGGCGGAAAAGCGGTGCTGGTCCGTCAGGGCCCGCTCCTGGCCGGTGCCTTTCACCCGGAGCTGACCGCCGACAGGAGGCTGCACCGGTATTTCCTTGATTTTGTAGATTAAAAGCCCTTTTCTCTTTGCGAGGGCGGGGGGTTTTTCTATTATTTTTTAAGTTTTAACGAGGAGAGAGCGGATCAATGTCAAGGAAACTGCGCCTGATGATCCCGGGTCCGACACCCGTGCCGCCCCAGGTGGCGGAAGCGATGGCCCGGCCGATGGTCGGACACCGGAGCAAGGGCTTTGCGGAGTTCACCGCGAAACTGCACGAGAAACTCCAGCGGGTGCTGCAGACCAAGAACGAGGTGTTCATTCTGACCAGCTCCGGGACCGGAGGGCTGGAGGCGGCCGTGGCCAACACGGTCAACCCGGGCGACAAAGTGCTGGCGCTGGTGGCCGGCAAGTTCGGCGAGCGTTTCCGGGACCTGGCCCGGGTCTTCGGCGCCGAGGCGGTGGAGTTGGCTTTTCCCTGGGGAAGGCCGGTGGACCTGGACACGGTGCGGGCTGCGCTGGCGGCCCATCCGGACGCAAAACTGGTGTTGGCCACCCAGAACGAAACGTCCACCGGCGTGCTGCACGACATCCGGGGCCTTGGGGCGTTGTGCCGGGACCACGGGGCGGCCCTGGCGGTGGACGCGGTCAGCGGCCTGGGGGGCGCGGACCTGCCGGCGGACGAGTGGGGCGTGGACATCCTGGTCACGGCGACCCAGAAGGCGCTGATGACCCCACCCGGTTTGGCGATGATCAGCTTAAGCCCGAAGGCGTGGGCGCTGGTGGGCGAGTGCCGGTCGCCGCGTTATTACTTCAGCCTGGAGGCGGCGAAAAAAGCGCACGCCAAGTGGAATACGGCCTATACGCCGGCCGTCTCGCTGTTCTTCGGACTGGACGCCGCCCTGGACCTGATCCTGGAGGAAGGGCTGGAGGCCGTTTTTGCCCGCCACCGGCTTCTGGGCGCGGCGGCCCGGGAGGGGGTCAAGGCCCTGGGACTGGACTTGCTGGCTCCGGAAGCGGCGGCGTCGCCGCTGGTGACGGCGGTGAAGGGTCCGGAGGGCGTGAAAGTCGACGACTTGCGCAAACTGCTGCTGGACAAGTACGGCGTGCTGTTTGCGGGCGGCCAGTCCGAGCTCAAAGGCAAGATCTTCCGGATCGCCCACATGGGCTACGTGGACCGGGTCGACGTGCTCACCGCTCTGGGGGCCCTGGAGATGGCCCTTTACGAGCTTGGCTATGAAGTCCCGCTGGGCGGCGGGGTGGCCGCGGCCCAGAGAGTGTTCCTGGGAGGTGTGCGGCAGTGAAGGTGCTGGTAACCGACAACGTGGCTCAGGACGGCGTGGACGTCCTCTTGCGGGAAGGGGTCGGGGTGGAGATCGGGAACAAGCTGACGGAGGACGAGTTGTGCGCGGTCATCCCCGAGTTTGACGGGCTCATCGTGCGCAGCGCGACCAGAGTGACGGCCCGGGTGATGGAAAGCGCGCCGAACCTGAAGGTCGTCGGGCGGGCCGGAGTGGGGGTGGACAACATCGACGTCCCCGCGGCCACCGAACGGGGGATCATCGTGGTCAACGCCCCGGAGGGGAACACGATGGCCGCCACGGAGCACACCATGGCCATGATGCTGTCCCTGGCCAGAAACCTGCCTCAGGCCGACGCGTGCTTGAAATCCGGGGTTTGGGACAAGAAGAGTTTTGTGGGCGTGGAATTGCGGAACAAATGCCTGGGCATTATCGGCCTGGGCCGGATCGGCAGCGGCGTGGCCCGCCGGGCGCACGCCATGGAGATGGACGTGGTGGCCTACGACCCGTACATCACCGAGGAAAGGGCGCGGGACCTGGGGGTGACCCTCCTGCCGCTGGCGGAGGTGTTCCGGAAAGCGGACTTCATCACCGTCCACATGCCCCTGACCAAGGAGAACCACCACCTGCTGGACGACGCTGCTTTCGCGGTCATGAAGGACGGCGTGCGGATCATCAACTGCGCCCGGGGCGGGATCGTGGACGAGGAGGCCCTTTACCGGGCGCTGGTTTCCGGCAAAGTGGCCGGCGCGGCCCTGGACGTGTTCGAAAAGGAGCCCCAGACCAAGAGCCCGCTTTTTGCGCTGCCGAACTTTATCTGCACGCCCCACCTCGGGGCGTCGACCCGAGAAGCGCAAGTATCGGTGGCGGTCGACGTGGCCGAGGAAATAGTCGCCGCCCTGCGCGGCGAACTGGTGAAAAACGCGGTGAACATCCCGTCGCTTGTGCCCGGCGTCCTCAAGGAGATCGGTCCGTACCTGGGGCTGGCCGAGAGACTGGGGCGGTTCCACGCGCAGCTTCTGGTGGGGCGCCTGAAGCGGATCGAGGTGATCTACAGCGGGGAACTGGCGCGGTTTAAACAGGTCGACCCGCTCACCACGGCCCTGGTCAAGGGGCTTTTGGACACCATTTTGCAGGAGCGGGTGAACTACGTAAACGCCCCGGTCATCGCCCGGAACCGGGGGGTTGAGATCAGCCAGACCCGCGTGGACCGGGTGGAGGACTATGCCGGCTTGCTGACCGTTAAGGTGGCGTCCAGCGAGGGGGAGCACGAACTGGCCGGCACCCTGTTCCGGGGCAACGACCCCCGGGTGGTGTTCATCGACGGGTACCGCGTGGACGCCGTGACGGAGGGACACATGCTGATCGTCCCGCACATCGACCGGCCGCGGATCATCGGCGCGGTGGGCACCCTGATCGGGCAGCACGACGTGAATATCGCCGCCATGCAGGTCGGGCGCAAGGTGATCGGCGGCCGGGCCGTGATGGTGCTCGTGATCGACTCGCCGGTGCCCCCGGAGACGCTGGAGGCGATCCGCCGGGTGGACGGGATCCTCGACGTGCGGATGGTGAGCCTGTAGATGGAGTGTGTAAACCCTTGCTGGACTTAAAGTTCATCCGGAAACACCCGGAGGCGGTGCGGGCGGCCCTGGAGAAGCGGGGGAACGGCTTCGACCTGGACCGCTTGCTGGACTTGGACGACGAGTGGCGCCGGAAGCTGTTCACGGTGGAGAGGCTCAAGAACCGCCGGAACGCGGTGTCGGAGGAAATCGCCCGCCTGAAGAAGGCCGGCGGGCCGGCCGAAGCGGTAGCGCTGATCGCGGAAATGCGGGACGTGTCCCAGCAGATCCGGGAACTGGACGGAGAAATCCGGCAGGTGGACGAAAACCTCCAGGCGCTTTTGCTCCACGTGCCGAACATCCCCCACCCGCTGGTGCCCTTCGGGCGGGCGGACACGGACAACGAAGAGGTGCGCCGCTGGGGCGGGCGGCCTGAGTTCGGGTTCGAGCCGCGCCCGCACTGGGAACTGGGGGAAGCGCTCGAGATCCTCGACTTTGCTCGCGGCGGCAAGGTGAGCGGGGCGCGTTTCAGTTTTTGCCGGGGCGCGGGCGCCCGCTTGGAACGGGCCCTGATCAATTTCATGCTGGACCTGCACACCGGGCGGCACGGATACACCGAACTCTTTCCGCCGTTTTTGGTGAACGCCCGGAGTATGACCGGCACCGGACAGTTGCCGAAGTTCGCCGCCGACATGTACAAGGTGGAAAATGAGGACTACTACCTGGTACCCACGGCCGAGGTGCCGGTCACGAACTTTCTGCGCGACGAGATTCTGGACGGGGACGCCCTGCCCCGCAAGTACGCGGCCTACAGCGCCTGCTTCCGCGCCGAGGCCGGCGCGGCCGGGCGGGACACCCGGGGCTTGATCCGCCAGCACCAGTTCAACAAGGTCGAACTGGTGAAATTCACCCGGCCGGAGGACTCCGACGACGAACTGGAAAAGCTCGTGCGCGACGCCGAGGAAGTGCTGCAGCTTTTGGGGCTTCCGTACCGGACGGTGCTTCTTTGCACCGGTGACCTGGGTTTCAGTTCCTCCCGGACCTACGACCTGGAGGTGTGGATGCCGGGACAGGGACTGTACCGGGAAATCTCCTCGTGCTCGAACTTCACCGACTTCCAGGCCCGGCGGGCGAACATCAGGTACCGCGCGCACCCGCGGGCGAGGGCCGACTTCGTGCACACCTTAAACGGCTCGGGACTGGCCGTGGGCCGAACGCTGGCGGCCGTTCTGGAGAACTTTCAGCAGGCCGACGGCACGGTGGCCGTGCCTGAGGCGCTGCGGCCGTACATGGGCGGGATGGAAAGGATCACCAGAGAATAAGTTTTGCCAACCGGTCCCCGACCCTGGATCCCGGTCTTGGAACGGGTTGGCGGCAGTGTGATTGACAACCGGATTGATGAGCCAGATTGTGTTTGAGCAGCAGGCATTGCCGGGCCGTTTCCCGCGGTCCGGCAATGCCTGTAATTTCTTGACAGGCAAAGATCAGTGGCGACACACCAGACTCGTCTAACGTTATAGTGCTCCACCCCCATTTTGAGAAGCTAAAGGCGGACGTTGACAGGCTCCGCACGGAGCTTTCTATGCTCGTCCTCGAACGGGATGAACTCCTGTACCAGGAATGCAAGAACATCGAAATGGCATATATGCTTTCCGTCGGTGGGCTTGAGTACAAAGCTTATGAGGTCGAGTGCGCTATTCTCCGGCTTAAGCGGAAATTGGAACTGATACAGGCGAAGAAAAATCGGCAGGAGAAAATCGTTCTTTCCAAAATAGAGGCCATTCTGGACTCTGAGTTTGCCGAATATCAGGCTAGGTTAAATGAGCTGGTCGACAAGCGGACCGAAGAAGAACGCGCGGCGGGTCGAGAACGGCCTGCCTGCCGGTCAGGCAGGCGGCGCCACCGTCGGCTACGAGGCCGAACTGTGGCGCATGGCCGACGCGTTGCGCGGCAGCATGGACGCCGCCGAGTACAAGCATGTGGTCCTCGGCCTCATCTTCCTCAAGTACATCTCCGACGCCTTCGAAGAGCAGCACGCCTATCTTTGCCGCGCGGTGGACGATCCCGGGGATGAGTATTTCCTCCCTCCGGGCACACGGAATCGTGCCGGCGCCATTGCGCGACTGGTCGAGGATCCGGACGAGTACCGCGCCCGCAACATCTTCTGGGTACCGCCCGAGGCGCGGTGGGCGCTCCTGAAAGCGCAGGCCAAGCAGCCCACCATCGGCCGGCTCGTGGACGACGCGATGGCCGGCATCGAACGCGACAACCCGGCGGCCTTGAAGGGCGTGCTGCCCAAGGACTACGCCCGCCCCGCGCTCGACAAGACGCGCCTCGGTCAGCTCATCGACCTTATCAGCAACATCAAGGTGGGCGACGAGGAAGCCCGCGCCAAGGACGTGCTCGGCCGCGTCTACGAATACTTTCTCTCCCGGTTCGCGAGCGCCGAGGGGCGCAAGGGCGGCGAGTTCTACACCCCCCGCGCCGTCGTCCGGCTGCTCGTCGAGATGATCGAGCCGTACAACGGGCGTGTGTACGACCCCTGCTGCGGCAGCGGCGGGATGTTCGTGCAGTCCGTGGCGTTCATCCGCGCCCACGCCACCGGCAACGGCAACGCCGGCGGCAGGGGCGGCGGGTCGCCGACCCGCCGCCCGAAGGCCGACATCTCGATCTACGGCCAGGAGTCGAACTACACCACCTGGCGGCTCGCCAAGATGAACCTCGCCATCCGCGGCATCGACGGCCAGATCGCGCACGGCGACACCTTCCACAACGACCGCCACCCCGACCTCAAGGCCGACTTCATCCTCGCCAATCCTCCGTTCAACGTCTCCGACTGGGGCGGCCAGTCCTTGCGCGACGACAAGCGCTGGAAGTACGGCGCGCCGCCCGCGGGCAACGCCAACTTCGCCTGGGTGCAGCACATCGTGCACCGCCTGGCGCCCGCGGGCGTGGCCGGCTTCGTGCTCGCCAACGGCTCGATGTCCTCGAACCAGTCCGGCGAGGGCGAGATCCGCAAGAATCTCATCGAGGCCGACCTCGTGGACTGCATGGTGGCCCTTCCCGGCCAGCTCTTCTACTCCACACAGATCCCGGCGTGCCTGTGGTTCCTCGCGCGCGACCGCAAGGACGGCAAGTTCCGCGACCGGCGCGGGCAGGTGCTCTTCATCGACGCCCGCAAGATGGGCCGCATGGTGGACCGCACGCATCGCGAACTCACCGACGAGGACATCGCCCGCATCGCCGGCACCTACCACAATTGGAGGTCAGAGGGCGGAGGGCAGAAGCTGGAATTGATGCAAGACCTTGCTCCCCAGCGCACGTTTAGCTATACCGGGTACCACGATATCCCGGGATTTTGCCGGTCGGTTTCCATTGAGGAGATTCGCAAGCACGGGCACGTCCTCACGCCGGGGCGCTACGTCGGCGCTGAGGCGCAAGCAGACGACGGCGAGCCGTTCGAGGAGAAGATGACGCGGCTCGTCACGCAACTGCGCGAGCAGCAGGCCGAGGCCGCGAGGCTCGACGCCGCCATCGCCGCCAACCTGAAGGAGCTGGGGTATGGTGGGTGAAGTGCGGGCATTCGGCGAGCTCTTCGCAGAGCGTACAAGAAACGGATTGACGCGCCCAAAGGCCGTTCGCGGAACCGGCGTGAAGATGGTAAATATGGGGGAGCTCTTCGCTTACCCGCGACTGCGTAACGCTCCCATGGATCGAGTTCCGCTGAACCAGACGGAAGCAGAGCGATTCCTTCTGAAGCCAGGTGACCTGCTATTTGCGCGGCAGTCGCTTGTGCTCAATGGCGCGGGCAAATGCTCGATCTTCTTGTGTGACGACGAGGCGGTAACATTTGAGTCGCATGTCACGCGCGTGCGACTTGATCCACGTAAGGCCGATCCGCGCTTCTACTTCTACTACCTGCAGTCGCATCACGGACGAGCTGCAGTGAGCAGCATCGTTGAGCAAGGTGCAGGTGCCGCCGGAATTCGCGGAAGCGACCTCGAATCGCTGCAGGTCCGCTGGCTACCAGTCGCCGAACAGCACGCCATTGCCCACATCCTCGGCACGCTGGACGACAAGATCGAACTGAACCGGCGGATGAGCGAGACGCTGGAAGCAATGGCGCGGGCGCTCTTCAAGTCGTGGTTCGTGGACTTCGACCCCGTCCGCGCCAAGATGGAGGGCCGCCTGCCTGCGCCGCAAAGCGGAGCGGCGCGGCAGGCAGGCTGGCGCCGGGGCGAGTCTCTCCCACGCCTGCCTGCCCACCTTCACGACCTATTCCCCGACCGCCTCGTGGACTCCGAACTCGGCGAGATTCCGGAGGGGTGGGATATGGGCACACTTGGCCATCTCTCCTCGCTGAACCCCGAAGTCTGGACGAAGGAAACCCGCCCATCCGAGATCAAATACGTCGATCTATCCAACACAAAGTGGGGACGAATCGAGGCGGTCACCACGTATTCCGCGAATCATGCACCGAGCCGAGCACAGCGAGTGCTTCGGCCGGGAGACACAATAATCGGAACCGTGCGCCCTGCAAACGGCTCCTACGCCTTCATCTCCGAGCCCAGGCTGACGGGCAGCACCGGGTTTGCTGTCCTTCGACCTGATGCAGCTAAACACGCGGAGTTCGTTTACCTCGCCGCTTGTCCCTGCCAGGATTATTTGTCAGTGATTGACGGGATAAGATGGCAGGGATAAGTAGTTGAGGGAGCGAAATGCAGAAATCAGGCCATAGACCTGGTTTTTTTATTTGTGGAGAGAAATAACCGC